>CAZMAF010000010.1:0-36677 GCA_964564225.1 uncultured Lachnospiraceae bacterium | reverse complement strand
GAGCAAAGCTGAGCGGCGAGGGTTTTATTATGGGCAAGTACGAGGGTAGGGCGGTTGACCTTGGCAATGACGTTTGCCATCGTGAACGTCTTGCCCGAGCCTGTTACGCCAAGAAGCGTCTGTTGTTTAACGCCGCTGTTAAGTCCGTCAACGAGCGCTTCGATGGCTTCGGGCTGATCGCCCATCGGCTGATAATCGCTTTTCAGAACAAATTTGTCCATAAGTACCTCCTTCTCTTCTTGATATAGTATTATATCATATTGAAAAAGAAATGTAAAGATAAAAAGAGAAAAGATGTTCTTTTTTGGAAAGATTTTTCGATATATCTTGATTATTTTTTGTTTTTGTGTTAAAATACCGTTATCTTAGTAAAAAAGGTGTATTATGAAACTTTCTGTTATTATTCCAATGTACAATGAATCGGCAATTGTTGCCGATACCGTAAAAGCGTTAAATGACACACTCTCCCGCGATTTTGGCGAGGGCGAGTTTGAGATGATCTTTGTTTCCGACGGTTCAAAGGATGATTGTCGCGAAAAAGCCGAGGCGATGACTGCCGACTATCCTGCGCTCGTCGTGCTTGGCTATACTGAAAATCGCGGTAAGGGCTATGCTGTCCGCACGGGTATGCTTGCCGCTAAGGGCGATTTCGTTCTTTTTACCGATTGTGACCTTGCTTACGGAACGGATATTATTACCGTTTTTTACAAGGCGTTTGCCGAAGGAAAATATGATATTTATATCGGCAGCCGCACGCTCGATAAGTCGGGCTACGAGGGCTATACTTTTCTTCGTAAGTTGATGTCGAAAGCATATATCGGGTATCTTAATCTTGTAGCAGGTTTTGATCATAGCGATTCGCAATGCGGTATCAAGGGCTTTTCGCAAAAAGCCTCGAAAGAGATCTTCTCGCTTTGCGAGGTTGAACGTTTCGCTTTTGACTTAGAGGCACTTTTATTCGCAAAAGATCTTGGCTTTTCGATTGGTGAGATTTCGGTCAGGATCATCAATCACCGTGAATCGACTATTCGTCCCTTGCATGATGCAATGGAAATGACGAAGCAGGTCAGACGGATTAAAAAACGCCGCCGTGCGATGAGAAAAGATACGAAGAATAAGGACGATGCCTGATTTTATCAAATGAAAAACGGAGCTGTCTCATAGCATTAATAAATTGTGAATATTTTGTGCATCCCCAACAAAAAATCAAGGGCATAATTTGAATGCCCTTGATTTTTTTTTGTTGTTTTTGTAGATAGCTCTATCTTAAAAATTCAATTTGAGACAGTCCCATTTTTTGCTGTATGGGATTATTTTGTTTCTTTCCTTTTGCGGAGCAGATTTTCGATGAGTTTTTCGATTTCGACGATCGGAATGATCGAGATGGCAAGACCGATTGCGATAGCATATTCGGCAAATCCGACGGAGGTAAAGCTGAAAAGCTTAGCGATGAAGCCGACCTCGGTGACGAGCGTCGTCAGAATAAACGAGCCGATAAATGCGCCCCAGAGGACGATGTTCTGCGTCTTCAGCGTGAAGATCGAATGATCGCGCGAGCGCATATTGAAGGAGTGGAAGATTTCGGTCATTGAAAGCGCGAGGAACGCCATTGTCGTGCCGTGTTCAGAACCGCCTATATTGTTACCGATGAAGTAAGCAATAAGGGTGAGAATACCGACGACGACGCCCTGGAATACGACGTCCCAGAGAAGACCTTGCGCGAAAATACCGTCTCCGGAGTCACGCGGCTTACGTTTCATGATGCCGGGTTCTGCTTTTTCCATACCGAGCGCAAGGGCGGGAAGACAGTCGGTGATCAGGTTGATCCAGAGCAGGTGGACAGGTTTTAAGATGGTGAAGCTCATTAATGTTGCCACGAAGATGGCAATGACTTCGGAAAGATTGGAGGAAAGAAGGAACTGTACCGATTTACGGATGTTATCGTAAATACGTCTGCCTTCTTCCACGGCGGAAATGATGGTGGCGAAGTTATCGTCGGTCAGTACCATATCAGCGACGTTTTTGGTAACATCTGTACCTGTGATACCCATACCCACGCCGATGTCGGCGTTTTTGATCGAGGGAGCGTCGTTAACGCCGTCGCCCGTCATTGCGGTGATTTTTCCTTGTGCTTTCCATGCCTTGACGATGCGCACCTTATGTTCGGGTTGTACGCGGGCGTAGACTGAATATTTTACGATGTCAGCGGCAAGCTGTTCGTCGGAAATCTCGTCGAGCTGTGCGCCCGTGATCGCCTGCGATTTGTCGGTGATGATGCCAAGCTCAAGCGCGATGGCAATAGCGGTGTCAATGTGGTCGCCCGTAATCATAACGGGACGGATGCCCGCTTCGTTACAGCGTTCAATTGCCGCCTTGACCTCGGGACGAACGGGGTCGATCATGCCGGTAAGACCGATATAACAGAGGTTCTGTTCAAGGGCTTCCGGCTCGTAGCTTTCGGGTTCGCTCTTGTGCATACGCATAGCGGCGCAGAGTACGCGGAGCGCTTTATCTGCCATTGCTTTATTGGCGGCAAGGATTTTTTCCTTGATCTCGTCGGTCATAGCGACGCGCTTGCCGTCGATATATGCCGTCGTACAAAGTCCGAGTACGACGTCGGGCGCGCCTTTCGTATACTGTACGATACCGACCTCGGTGCGATGCACGGTCGACATCATTTTACGCATCGAGTCGAAGGGAGCTTCTCCGATGCGGGGGCTATTCTTCTTCAGCTCGCTCTTGGGCATTCCAAGAGAATTTGCGTAGTTGACGAGCGCGCATTCGGTAGGTTCGCCGACAGCCTCGTTGCCGTCTGAAAGCTCAGCGTCCGAGCAGAGCGCCATTGCGGTAGCGAGCAGATGCTCGTCAGAGCTGTGGCGGTCAACGACGGTCATTTTGTTTTGCGTTAACGTTCCCGTTTTGTCCGAGCAGATGATCTGCGCGCAACCGAGTGTTTCAACCGCGGTCAGCTTACGGATAACAGCGTTCCGCTTCGACATATTCGTAACGCCGATCGAAAGTACGATGGTAACGACGGTGGCAAGTCCTTCGGGGATTGCCGCAACGGCAAGTGAAACGGCAACCATAAAGGATTGAAGCGCGCTGTTGAAGGTGAAGGATCTGTCTTGAATAAAGCCAACGGCAAAGATGATCACACAAATTCCGATAACGAGATAGGTGAGAATCTTCGAGAGCTGAGAGAGTTTTTGCTGAAGGGGCGTTTTGCCTTCTTCTGCTTTTGTCAGGGCATCGGCGATCTTACCCATTTCGGTATCCATACCGATGGCAGTGACGACTGCCGTGCCTCTGCCGTAGACGACGGTCGAGCCCATATAGACCATATTTTTACGGTCGCCGAGCGGAATATCTTTTTTGTCGCCAAGCGAGAGAGTATCAGCCGTTTTGGTAACGGGAACAGACTCACCTGTGAGAGCGGCTTCCTCAATCTTGAGGGAAGCGCATTCTAAAATGCGGCAGTCTGCGGGGACGGCATCGCCTGCTTCGAGAATGACGATATCGCCGGGGACGAGGTCTTCGCTATGGATCGTGATCTGCTTACCGTCACGCAGTACCTTTGAGGTTGCGGCGGCGATCTCCTGTAGGGCGGCAATGGCTTGCTCTGCTTTACTTTCCTGAACGACGCCGAGAATGGCGTTGATCAGAACGACTGCCAGAATGATGATAACGTCGGCAATTTCACCCTCCTCGCCGTGTGACATGTGATAGATGGAGAGTGCGCCCGAAATGGCGGCGGCAACGATCAGAATGATCGTCATAGGATCGGTGAGCTGCTTGAAAAAGCGAACGATCAGGCTTTCTTTTTTGCCTTCTGCGAGCTTATTCTTGCCGTATTTTTCCTGTCTTGCTGCAGTGTCTGATGAGGATAGACCTTGTGCTGTTGTGGAAAGTTCGTTGAGAACCTCCTCGCGTGAGGATAAATACTCTTTCATAAGACGTTCCTTTCTTTGAGGGTGCAATACAGTATGCCCCAAAAAACAAAAAAGACTCTGACGGCAATGATCGTATTGCGTCGAGTCTCACTCTTTATGGACAAACCAGACGTTACCGTCTTGCTGTTGACTTGCCCCGCTTTGCGCGGAATTACTCCCTCAAACGTATAAAATTGTAGTTTTAACTGACTTGATTATATACTACGTGGGAGCTGTTGTCAAGAGTTTTTTTGAAAAAATATTCATATTTTGTTTACTTTTCAATCAAAAAAATCCCTTAACTGATGACAGTTAAAGGATTTTTGATTATTTATCAAGTGTTTCGTCGTCGCTTGCCGTATTGTTGATGGGGTTTGCGACAGCTGCTTTCTTTCTCGAAAAACGGCGTTTCATGCGTACAAACAGGGTGGGGGACTCTTCCTGTTCTTCTTCATCTGCCTCAAGTTGTTCCGCAAGTCCCTTTTTGACGAGCTTTTTGTGAATTGCCTCGCCAACCAGCGTATAGATGACGGCAAAGATCGGAACACCGAAGAACATACCGATGATACCGAAAAGCGCGCCCATCGTTGTGACGGCGATCATAATCCAGACACCGCTCATACCAACACGGTCTCCAAGGATTTTCGGCGCAATGATATTACCGTCGATCTGTTGAACAACAAGAATGATGATAGCGAAAATCAGGGTTGCGCGGAATCCTCCGTTGGGTGCAATGAAAATGATGATGGCACTCGGAATAGCCCCGAGGAAGGGACCGAATACGGGAATCAGATCGGTGATACCGATTACGAGCGCGATCATGGGATAGTAGGGAATACCAAAAATCCACGTCAGAATATAGACGACGAACATAACGATGCAGGAATCGAGAATTTTGCCGCGGATGAACTGACCGAATTTTTTGTCAACCGTAGTCATAAAGTGGCTGAGCGCGATATTGCGGCGGAAGGAAAAGAACGCAAGGAAAAAGCGTTTGATCTGTGCGATGAGAGATTCCTTCGATGCTAAGAAATATATCGAGAAGAATAAGCCGAGCAGAGCGTTTTTCAAAAAGCCGACAATGCTGGCGACAACGTCAAGTGAGCCGAGCAGGATTGTGCCGAGATAATTCTGCATTTCGTTGAGAATTCCCTGAAGGTTGAAGTTTGTCATCAGGGTTTCGTAGAAATCGGCAAAGGTTTCGTTTTTGTCGATCATATCCTGCAAATAGAGAGGAAGCTGATTAAAGAAGGTAATTGCCTGATCGATAAGATCCTGAATACTCTGGATAAGCTGAGGAAGAAGAATATAGAAGAACGTTACCAGCACTATGAAAAATACGAGATAAGCGGCAATAATACCGAAAGCGCGCAGGGATCTTTTGCCGAGCTTTCCCTTGGACCACTTGGAAAAAAGCGATTCAAAAAGATGGAGAATGGGATTTAACAGGTAGGCGAGAATGATGCCTACGGCAATCGGCGTAAAAATATTGGACACAAGACCGCCGAAGAAATTGCCGACCGCTTCAAGATTGAGAATGAGACCGATACAGAGTACGGCGAACAGAATGACAAGACAAGCGTAGATCGCATAAGTTGTATTTTTTTTATTAAAATGCCATTTGATAGCGTATCACCTCTCCGTACTTGTCCTTTTTTTCTATTTTATATGAAATATTCTGAAAAATCAATATTTTTTTGAAAACTCTTGAAAAAAATTTTTAAAATGATATACTGTCATTAGAAAAGTAAAAACAGTTTATCATAGCATGACTGCTTTTGGTGGGCTGTAAACTGATTTTTTGATGATTTTTTACTGAAAGGGAGTTTCGTATGCATACTTTGCCGCAAGGAAATGAAATTTTGCGGGATCGGGTTTTGTGTCCTGCCAAGATTAATCTTTTTCTTGAAGTGACCGCTCGCCGTGACGACGGGTATCACGAAATTGACAGCGTGATGCAAAAGGTTGCTCTTTGTGACCGTTTGGAAATGGCATTTTCCGAGGGTGAGGGTATCGTGATTACGTCAAACGATAAGACCTTACCAACGGGTGAAAAAAATCTCGTATACCGTGCGGTTGCCGGCTATTTTGCGTTGTCAGGGATTACCTTGCATACCGAAATTTATTTGCATAAGCGTATTCCCGTATCGGCGGGGCTTGCGGGCGGCTCGACCGACGCCGCGGGGGCGCTTAAAATTTTGGACAGGCAATTTCACGCGCTTCCCCAAAAGGCACTTTCCGAGCTTGCGCTTTCTCTCGGTGCGGACGTTCCGTTTTGTCTGTATCGCTCACGCGCGGTCTGCCGCGGACTCGGCGAAAAGCTCTCTTACTGTAAGAGTATGCCCGACTGTTATCTTTTGATTGCCAAACATCGCAGGGAGTCGGTCAGTACGAAGGAGGCGTATCAGCATATTGACAGCGAGGTGTTTTCACCGAAAAGCTCTGACGCGATCGTGGCGGCGCTTTCGACGGGCAATCTTGCAGCCGTTATCCCTGAAGCCTTCAACCGTTTTGAAGCAATGGTTTTGCCGACAAAGCCGATTGCCTTGGCAATTCGTCAGGTGATGCTTGAAAACGGTGCGGCACTTGCTATGATGAGCGGTAGCGGACCTTCTGTTTTCGGTGTTTTTGACTCCGAGGAAAAGGCGAATGCGGCAAAGCTTGCGTTGAAAGAATTGGGCGCGTTTGCTTTTATCACGCATCCTTGGCGATAATTCACAGTATTAAAGCTCCGATTTCCCATAAAAACGGGTAATCGGAGCTTTTTTTATATTAAATTAGATCATTTAAGGTGAAAACTGAAAAAACAGGGCTTATAAAAAGCTCTGTTTTTTCAGTTCGCGAATCTTCAGTTTACGAAAGAGAATATTTTTTCTCGTATTGATGCTCCTCTTTTTTGAAGACATCCTCTTTGAGTCGGGTGTGTCTTGTGCTTTCGTGGAGCGAGAGTTTGTTTTCGTTTGATTCGAGTACCGATGCGGCAATATTGGAGCAGTGGTCGGAAATACGTTCGATATTGGTAAGAATATCCGAAAGAACAAAGCCTGCTTCAACGGTGCAGCTTCCGTTCTGAAGACGTACGATATGGCGTGAGCGGATCTCATCCTTCAGCTTGTCGATGACTTCCTCCAGCGGCTCAACATGGGTCGCCGCCTCAAGATCGTGATCGGAGAAGGTGTTGAGCGTATGGGTAACGATTTCTTCAAGCGCGTTGAACAGCACCGAAAGCTCGTGATTTGCCGAGTCGGAAAGGGTGATTTTTTTTGAAGCAATTTCTTCTGCCGATTCCAGCAGGTTGACGCTATGGTCTGCAATTCGCTCGCAGTCCCCGATCACGCGCAGCAGCATTGCCGCTTCGGAAGATTCACTGTCACCGATCTGACGGGAAGAAAGTTTAATGAGGTAGGTTGCGATCATATCCTCATACATATCGGTTTCGTCTTCGATTTTGCGGATTTGTTTACTTGCGTCTTTTGTAAGCCCCGTTAAAAGCGCGGCTTTGGCAAGCATGACCGTATTGATTGCGGCCGATGCCATGGTGACACTCAGACGGCGGCTTTGTTCAAGCGCGAGCGCAGGGGTAACGAGAAGACGTTCGTCGAGCTGCGTGTAGGTTTCGGGCAGCTTGGCATCGGGCACGAGCTTTGTTGCAATCTTTTCAAGAAGCGATGAAAAGGGGAAAAGCAGAAGCGTGCAAAGAATATTGAAAAGAGAGTGGCAAACGGCGATACCCCAAAGGGATGCGTTTTCAGAGAGGATGGCAGGTGATAACAGTCCTTTCAGAATTTGAAATACCGTCAGCCAGACGGCAGTACCGAGTACGTTGAAGGTGAGATGCACGAAGGCGGCGCGTTTGGCGTTCTTGGTTGTGCCGACCGAGGACAGCATTGCGGTAATGCAAGTACCGACGTTTTGCCCCATTATGATGGGAATGGCGGCGCCGTAGGTGATCTGTCCTGAAAGTGCAAATGCTTGCAAGATACCAATTGAAGCTGAGGAGCTTTGAATAATGGCGGTTAAAACAGCGCCTGCCAGAACGCCGAGAATGGGATTTTGAAACATTAAAAAGACATTGCGGAAGCCTTCGACTTCGGCAAGTCCCCTGACTGCATCGGACATGGCGTTCATGCCGAACATCAGAGTAGCAAAGCCGAGCAAGATCGTGCCGATATCTTTTTTTTGCTCACTTTTGAAGAAAAGATAGAGTATAACGCCGATAAGAGCGAGCACGGGGGTAAAGGAGGTGGGCTTCAGGAGCTGAACGAACAGGCTGTCACCGTCAATACCGCCGAGCGATAAGATCCACGCGGTAACGGTTGTACCGACGTTTGCGCCCATAATGACCGAAATTGACTGCTTGAGTGTCATCAGTCCCGAGTTGACGAAGCCTACGACCATCACGGTGGTAGCGGAGGAACTCTGGATGACGGCGGTAACGCCAAGTCCTGTCAGAAAACCGAAAAAGCGGTTAGCGGTCAGCTTTGATAAAATGCGCTGAAGTCCTGAGCCCGCACGTCGTTCAAGCGCCTGTCCCATTACGTTCATGCCGAATATAAAAAGGGAAAGTCCGCCGATGAGGGCGAGCAGATCAAAGATAGACATAGTAATTCCTTTTTAAAAAATATTGATACCGTAGTATACCGTAAACAGTGTACCATAAATAAAGAGAAAAGTCAACGGAAAAGAGAAAAGTCAACGGAAAAGTCTGCGAAGGGTTGAAAAGTCGGGTGGAAAAGCTAAAGCTTGTCCTTTTGCGAAGCGTTAACGCTTCGGGCAAGGCATGCCGATTCTACGTCTTTATTTTGGACAAAAAAGCGGGTAAGGAACTGTTTTTTTTGTAAAAAGATTGTGAACGGTCAATAAGAAAAGATCTCGCGTATCAAAGCGGAGGTAAAGCTGTTGAGGGCGGTAAAGTTCATAAAGGGTTTATACAGTTCTTCGATTTGTCTATGTGCTTGGGCGGCTTTGGAAAACGCTTCCCTGGCTTCGGAAAAGAGCAGCTTTTCAGCGGTAATGACTCCTTTTTGGCGTTTATAGAGTCCTTGACCGCGTTCTTCGAGAAAGCGCTCGCAATTGATATTTACGGAAACCGATTCGCCGAGGGGAAGCGAGGTAATGAGAATTCCTTTTTGTTCGATCCATACGGTATCGGTTTTCATTGTGATCGGTGAAAGCGAATAGCGGAAGCTGATTTGTTTTTCTTCTAAAATATGGCAGAGGATAGTAAAAACGCGAGGGGCGATACCGTAGCGGTCACTGATTTCGATTTCGGTGCGGACATTTTGGCGGTAGCCGTTAATGGCGACGTACCCTTGACATCCGATCGCGCTGATGGGTACGTGGATCTTTTGCGGTGCGTTTTCTGTTTTCAGTCCGAGCCGCTCGATAAAGCGTAAAAGCGCTTTATGACATTTATCGGCATCAAAAGCACTGTCCCGCAGGCTATCGAGGCTTTGGTCGGCGGTGTATAGTGCTTTCAGCAAAAGATACGCCCGTTTGTACGCTTCTGTTTTGTCATTGGTTAATTTTGCGATGTTTTCTTTTTCCCGACGAATCTCGGGCGTGACGAATTGCGCAAGGTCGAGATAAAAATCCTTGACACCGACGAGTGAGGGTTCAATTGCGTGGGGAGATGTGGCGTCGAGGACTGCGATATTCAAGGCGTCGATCACGATGGCGTCAAGCGAGGTCGGATCGCTTGAGCAGTAAAAACAGCGTACGGGGATACCACGCGCTTCGGCTTCCTTGGCGATTTTTCGCATCATCGTGGATTTTCCCGTGCCGGGGCCTCCTTTTATCATATAGGTCTGATAGGGAAAGAACAGGTTTTGAAATTCGCTGACAAAGCCATTGGGTGTGTTCATCGCAGCGAAAAACGCAGAGCTTTCGTTTCGTACTGTGGGAATAAATAAAAACGGCATATAGCGCACCATCCTTTTTGGAATAGTACAGTATATGCCGTGTTTTGAAAAATTGTCAGCATTCGGTAGGATTTTGCGAAAGTACGGCAAATCCGAGAATTGCCGCTGCCGATGCCGCTGAGAGCGATTCGTGAAAAGGTCGTCCGTAGTCGATTCTGACGATCTCGTCCGAGTTTTTCAGAAGGTTTTTTGACAGTCCCCGCTTTTCGCCGCCGATGGCGAGAAGAAGCGGGCGTGAGAGATCGGCGTCTTTCATCGGTTTTGAATTGCCGAGATCTGCCGAAACGATGCGATACCCTTTTTGGCGAAAGACGGTTACGACTTCCTCCTCGTTTTCGGAAATATACATTGGTAAAACCTCGCTTGCTCCTGCCGATGAGCGCGATACCACGCCTGCTGCCGTCATCCAGTTGCGTTTTGGAAGCACGATGCCATCAACACCTGCCGCATAGAGCGAACGGAGCGCGTAGCCGAAATTGTAGGGGTCTTCGATGCCGTCAAGCATAACGAAAAAGCCGTTTTGAAGGGTGATTTCGCCAATACTTTGCAGCGTGCGGTCGGTGCAGACGGTTAAGAGTCCGCCGTGTGACGTGCCGATGGCGAGTTTATGGATTGTGTCGCTGTCGGTTTCTTCAATTTCAAATCCGTATTCCTGACTCATAGCGCGGATATAGCGCAGGTGAGAGGTGAGATTTTTCTTTTTGGTTTTGTCAAATAAAACTTTTATGATCTTTCGGCTATTAACGCCGTTTTTAATACCGTCGATCACGGCGCGAAAGGAAATCATACCTTCCATTACCGTGCTGTTCACAAAGCGATTTTCTTCTTTTTTCATAAGCTTACTCCGCTAAGATCTTGTTAAGATAGCCGTCGCGCGTGCCGCCGTTTACGACAGTGAAGCCGGTTTGTCCCGTTACATCAAGGAGGGCAAGAAACGCTGTGAGTCCTGCGGCGAGCGTATGGATGCGCTTGGGGGTGAGCGAAATCAGCAACAGCTTGGTTTTCTTGTCACAATTTACGATTTTGGTTAAAAAGTCGATCGCTTCCCCGCGTGTGACGGTGTAGGGCAGTTTTTCGTCGTAGTGCGTGTCCTGATCGTGTGCGAGCAAAAGGCAGAGCGCGCGAAGCGTGCCGCCGACAGCAAGGGCTTTTCCGCGTTTTTTCGGTGTGTTGGGGTCGATCAGCCCTTTGACGTGGGCGTAGATGGTAGAAAGTTCTTCTTTCGTCGGCAGTATATTTTTGACGAAGGCAAGATAGACGGCAAGCGCTCCGACGGGATAGGAGCGCGTATAAAAGCTACCGTCTTTGCAGGCAGCAATTTCAAGACTGCCGCCGCCAAGGTCAAAGACCGTGTCGCCGTAGGGATCAATCCCCGACACAGCGGCAATACCGTCGAAGGCGAGCCTGGCTTCGTCATCCCCCGATATGAGATCAATGGCGATGCCCGTAGCGTTTTTGACGGATTCCATGACAAGCTCTGCGTTTGTAAGTCCGCGCAGGGATGCCGTGGCGTAGGCACAGATTTTCGCCGTATGCTTTTCCAAGGCGGTTTTTTGATAGCCCGTTATCGTGTCGGTAAGCTTTTCGATACCTTCGTCGGTAAGACAGCGCTTTTCAACGTAGGACAAAAGGGAGGTGGGTTGGGAATATTTGGCGAGAAGTTTTTTTTCGGCATCAAAGACCGACATTTTTACGGTGTTCGAGCCGATATCAAGGATGGCGTAGTTCATACAAATTCTCTTTTCCTGTTCGATACTGTTATTGTAGCACGCCTGTGAGAGCTTGTCAAGGGGAGGAAGGGAAAGCGAAAAGAGGATAGTGAAAAGATGTTCGTAATGGCGTAATGCTGCCATAACGGACAAAATGTAGTGCATATAGTGGGAAAACGGTGAATTTGCCGTGAGAAAGGAGCGGTTATGATATGATCGCGGTGCTTTTGCGCCTGATGGTATGGTTTTTGCGTGTGGAAGATAAGAATGGGTTTCCGCCGCCGTTATCTGCCGTTGAGGAGCGCAGTTGTTTTGAAAAAATGAAAGCGGGGGACACGAAAGCCCGGGAAAAGCTGATTCTTCACAATATGCGTCTTGTGGCTCACGTTGTGAAGAAATACACGGGGAGTGAAAAGGAAAACGAGGATTTGATTTCAATTGGCACGATAGGTCTTATCAAGGCGATTGATTCGTTTGATATGAAAAACGGCGTTCGCTTTGCGACTTATGCGGGAAAGTGTTTACAAAATGAGATCCTGATGCATTTTCGCAGTCAGAAGAAGGTAAAAAACGAGGTTTCGATGCACGATACGATTGATATGGATAAGGACGGAAATCCTTTGACCTACATGGACGTGATATCCTGCGAGGACTCGCTTGCCGAGGAGGTGCTTATCCGCGTGACGAGCGAGCGAGCCCGCGCACTGCTTGACTCCTGCCTGACAGCACGTGAAAGAGAGATCATCGTGAAACGCTACGGGCTTGACAACACGGCGGGGATGACACAGCGTGCTCTTGCCGAGTCGATGGGTATTTCGCGCTCTTACGTCAGCCGCATTGAGAAGGCGGCGCTTCTCAAATTGCAGGAAGCGCTCGAGCTGCCTACAATTCCCACGTCATAACGGGGAGTATTTTTGCATATAGTGTTAGAAAATGATAAAGGAGAGATATATTTTGGAGTATTTTGATAATACGGTAAATGACCGCGAGCTTTCGGTTCTCTGTATGACGGCGGGCGGTAGCTGCGAGATCGTTAAAGACTGTATCGTCCCCGATGCTTATTCAGACGTCAGAAAAATTCTGGCAAGCTCGGTAAAGCTTTCGCCGCGCGCTGACTGTGTTGAGGATGACGGTGTTTTGTATAGCGGCGCTGTTGCGGTGACTGTTTTGTTTCTGACTGAGGACGGCGAGGTGGCATCGCTTACCATCGACAGCGATTACGAGGGGCGCGCCTTGTGTAAGGTAGAAAACGGCGTTGTGCGGACGGCATCCTTTCCAACTTACGAGGGCTTTCAGAGCCGTCTTGTCAATCCGCGCAAGATCGGCATTCGCCTGAAGATCAAGCCAAACGTGTATTTGTGGGAGGACGTTGATACTTCGGTTGTTTATCCCGACAGTGTGATTGACGAGGACCGCCTGACTTTTGAAGAAAAGTACGCGCGTATCGGTTATACGCGTGTTGAAACTTATCGCGCTGAAGGTGTGGAATCGGGGGATGATATTCATATCGAAGCGCCGCATGCCGCAATGGTTGAGCTTCTGATGAAAGAAATCCGTTTTTCATCGCTTTCCTGTGAAGCGCGAAATGGCGCGGTGGCGGTCAATGCCAATGCCGAAATTCTATTATGGTATCTCGGCGAAGGTAAGGATGGCGGGCGAGAGTTTTGTACTTACCGTCACTGTTTGCCTGTTTCGACGCTTGTGGAATGCGCGGGCGTGACAGAGGGAAACACCGTTTTTGCTTCGCTTTATTGGGAGGACGGTAGTTTTGGAATCGGTGAAGACGGTCAGGGTGAAAAGCGAATTTGCGAATGCGATTTTTCCTACGGGGTATCGGTGACGGCAATGAAGGAATCGGTAGGGTATGCCACGAAGGATACGTATTCTACCCGTTACGACAGCGAGCTTGTCTACGGCGATCTGCGGATCGCTTCAAGCGCCCTGAAGGCAACGGCGACCTCGCGCGCTAAAACGAGCATACCCTTGAAGGAAGGGTTTATGCCGATCGCTATTGCAAGTGCAATGAAGGAGGCGCATATCGAGGCGGGCGAGGATGGGCGCGCTCTCGTTTGCGGTTCGGCTTCGCTTTACGTGACGTTACAAAATCGCGAAAGCTTACAGTATACCGCCGAAACGACCGAGCTTTCCATTGCGATCCCTTTGTCATTTGAGTATGACGGTAAGCGTGAATACGTTTTGACAATCACGAGCGGTATTCCCGAATACAAGAGTGAGGGGGAAAGCGTTTCGCTGTCGCTTCCCGTAACCTGTACGGCGGTATCGTTTTTACAGAGTAGTGAAAAGCTTGTGGTGGGGGCAAAGCCGATTGCCGAATGTCCGGCGGAAGATATTTGCTCTTTTACGGTATATTATCCTGCCGAAAACGAAACGCCATGGGAAATTGCCAAAAAATACCGTGTGAGCGAGGACAGTCTGATCTTTTCCGAGCATGAAGATTTTAAATACGGGAAAAAGCGCCGCGCCGTGATGATCGTGCAAAAGAAAAAGCCTGTTTATCAGACAGTGATTACGCCCTGATGCCCTTTTTGTTTCGTTCGTTAACAGTTTTTTCAAAGTATAAATCGACAGCGTGCGATTACACTACTTCGTGAAAGATCAAACCGGAAACGGTAGGTCTTTTTACCAATCGAGGAAAGGCTTTTCACCGTTTTTCCGGATGAAAAGAATGAAAAACTATGCAAAAGAAACACGAACGAAATCCTCGCACGGTAGCTCACTATCTTTCTTTCACACTTGCTATCATTCTTTCTTTGTTCAGCGTTTATGCGCAGCTTGGTTTGCCCGCAGGGGACGCTTCTCTTTTTGCTACCTCCGCTCAGCAAGAGGTGTTGCTGATTCCCGGCGGTATGACCTTCGGCGTTAAAATGGAAACGAGGGGAGTCGTTGTCGTCGGGTTTTCCAAAAGCGCGTCGGGTGAAAAAACTCCTGCTGAGCTTGCGGGTATTCATCGCGGCGACGTGATTACCTCGCTCGACGGGGAAGCGGTGAATTCTTCCGCCGAGCTTGTTACGGCGATCGAGTGTTCTGCGGGTAAAACGCTTACGGTGTCGCTTGAGCGCGACGGAAAGACTTTGAATATGTATCTTGCACCTAAAGTCGATGCCGAGGGAAAATATCGTGCAGGACTCCGCGTGAGGGACGGCACGGCAGGTATCGGTACGGTGACGGCGATTGATCCCGCTACGATGACGTTTATCGGACTTGGACATGGAATCTGCGACAGCGATACCGGTGTTTTAATGCCGTTACGGCAGGGCAAGATCTATGACGTTTCGATTTCTTCTATCCGTAAGGGCGTCCGCGGCGCGCCGGGAGAAATTCAAGGATATTTTGCATCAAGTGAATGTGGCGTTTTGTTAAAAAATACCCGTTACGGCGTTATGGGAAAGATGAGTGGCAAGTGTTTTTATGATATAACGCCTGTTCCGGTTGCTCACCGTGACGAAATTGTGACCGGTAAGGCAACGGTGATCTGCACACTTGGCGACGGTGTGCGGCAGGAATATGAGATTCGTCTTGTCAAGATCACAAGCCCTGACGGGGAAGACAAGAATTTCGTTATTGAAGTGACCGATGAGGCGCTTCTTGAGAAAACGGGCGGCATTGTTCAGGGAATGAGCGGCTCGCCCATTATGCAGAACGGCAAGCTGATCGGCGCTGTCACGCACGTGATGGTTAACGAGCCGACCAGTGGATATGGTATTTTTATTGAAAATATGCTGACACAGCTTTGCGATCTTTCGGGATAGTTTTTTATCGAGAAGGGACGTAACCGACACAAAAACACCGCTTTCTTTCGTCTGAAAGAAGGCGGTGTTTGGTTTTATCTGTTACGTTTCTTCTTCGGTTTTGACCATTTTCATTTCGCTTGAGCTTTCTGCCCGGCGATTGATGTCTTCGGGGTCTTTGAAGGTGGTCACACACGTTTTCAGGGCGTTCTTGACGGCACTGAATTCGCCGTTTTCAAAATTGACGACCGCCTCGCGCAGCGTTGTGAGCTTTTCTTCGATCGCTTCGCGGGAATAAGGCTCGTCGCGTTCGATGAAGATCATATTGTTGGGCGTTTTGTCGAGTGTTTCGGTTTTGATCAGCAGTTCCTCGAAGAGTTTTTCGCCGGGGCGCAGACCAATTTCCTGTATTTTGATATCGACATCGGGGGTGAGTCCTGAAAGGCGGATCATATTAACGGCAAGATCGTAAATCTTGACGGGTTTCCCCATATCCAGTACGAAAAGCTCGCCGTTTTTCGCCATAGCGCCTGCTGTCATCACGAGCTGGCTGGCTTCGGGAATGGTCATGAAATAGCGGATGATACGTTTATCGGTAATGGTGATCGGACCGCCGCTTGCGATCTGTTGCTTAAAGAGAGGAATGACCGAGCCGTTAGAGCCGAGTACGTTGCCGAAACGAACGGCGGCAAAGCTGGTTTTGGAGTCTTTACGGCACTGTACGATCATTTCGCAGAAGCGCTTGGTTGCCCCCATAATATTGGTGGGATTGACTGCCTTATCGGTCGAAATGAGAATGAATTTTTGTACGCCGTACGTTTCGGCGGCGTTTGCGGTATTGTAGGTGCCGACGACATTGTTTTTGATCGCCTCGCAGGGACTGTCCTCCATCAGGGGAACGTGTTTATGTGCGGCGGCGTGGAAGACGATATCGGGACGGTAGCGCTTGAAGATATAGTCAAGACGTTTGACATCGCGCACCGAGCCGATTTCAACCGAAAGATCGAGCTTGTCCTTATACAGACGGATCAGCTCTTGCTGGATGTTGTAGGCGTTATTTTCATAAATATCGAATACGATCAGCTTTTTGGGAGCGCATTTGGCAACCTGACGGCAGAGTTCGCTACCGATTGATCCGCCGCCACCTGTCACAAGGACGGTCTTGTCCGCAAAATAGGCGCGCGTTTCGTTAGAGGAAACCGTCAGCGGTTCGCGGAAGAGAAGGTCTTCAATCTGAAATTCGCGGATGATACGTTTTTCATCCTGATTTCCCGTAGGCTGAAGGGGAAGATCATAGATATTGACCTTGTAGCCAAGTTGAGAATAGGTAGTGCACATTTCCGTAAGACGTGTCTCGGAAAGGCTGGCAATAGCGATAACGACTTCGGAAACTTCATATTCATCCTTGTGTTGAATGAACTGTGAGGGAGATAATACTTTCAGACCCGATACGGTTGCGCCAATTTTATTTTTGTCGTTATCTACAAAGCAGACGGGCTTGTAGTGCGAATGCGGATTCAGCAAAAGCTCGTTGATCAGAAAGTGTCCAAGCTCGCCTGCGCCGATGATGGCGATATTGACTTTGTAGTTTTTCGGTCCGTGATGAAAGCGTTTATACAGAAGTCGGTAGGAAAGACGGGCGCAAAGCGCGGCGAGCGTAATCAACGCCGTGAGAAGCAAAATACTCCAGAAGCCGATTTCGAGTTTTGCCATACCGTCAATGAAAAGCGTAAAGATGCCTGCTGTAACGTCAGCGATTGCCAGTCGGAAATAGAAGACTGTGCTGGTATAGCGCCAGATCGTGTGATACGTGCCGAAGAGAATGCGAAATGCGAAAACGGCGGAAAATAAAACGATCAGATCGGTGAGATAGTTCCCGAGATTTTGTGTGATGGGACTGCCGGTTATCACGACAGATAAGCCGTACGCGACAAAGGTAATGATCCAGAAGCAGAAAACGTCGAACGCGATGAGCAGAAGTCTTCGTTTGTTTATTTTCATACGTATTACATCCTTTTTTGAAATGCAAAGGGGTAACTTTCAATGAGTGTGTTGTGATTATATACCGAAATTTTGGGAAAACAGCAAATTCCCCCTTATACCGTTAAATATTGTAGCACAAAGCAGAAGTAATGTCAAGGAAATATTTTTATTTTTACCGGGCTTTCGCAAAGAAGGAATTGACAAGAGAAAAAGAGCGTGTTATAATACCACGGTAAATTGATATCTGAGAGGTTATTATGCCGCGTTTTTTTATAAACAAACAAGAGATTGTCGACGGTTTTGCTATTCTGACAGGGGACGATGCTTCGCATATTGCGCAGTCGCTTCGGATGGCGGTCGGAGAAGGACTGACTCTTTGTGATAAAGAGGGGTGTGATTACGAGGGTGAAATCGTTTCGCTGACGCGTGAGAGGGTGAAGGTAAAGATTCTGTCGTCTGTTCAGTCTGAGAGCGAGCCGCCCTATCCCATTCGTTTATATCAATGTTTACCGAAGGGCGATAAGTTGGAAACGGTCATTCAGAAGGCGGTGGAATGCGGCGTTTCGGAGATCGTTCCCGTGCAGTCCTCGCGGTGCATCGTAAAGTTAAAGCCCGAGGACGTTAAAAAGAAGCTTTTGAGGTATAATCGCATTGCCGAGGAGGCTGCCAAGCAGTCGGGAAGGGGTAAAATTCCCGTTGTGCGTGCCCCGCTTTCCTACAAAGAGGCAATTTCGGAAATGGCAAAAACTCATACCGCGTTTATTTGTTATGAAGACGAGTCGGGTATGACGTTGTCTTCGGCGTTTCGAGAAAAGAACATGCCTCTTGCGGTGGGCTTTCTGGTAGGTCCAGAGGGTGGACTTTCGGCTGAGGAAGTGGTGCTTGCCAAGGAAAGCGGCGTGTTATCGCTTTCACTCGGCAAGCGAATTCTGCGTACTGAGACGGCTGCGCCTTTTGTTCTGGCAATTTTGTCAGCACTGTTTGAACTTTGATCCGGCAAAATGACGGTTTTTTTGGTGATTTTTTAAAATATGCTGAAAAGTCCACAAAAAAAATTGAAAAATTTATTAAAATTTCTCAAAAGACTATTGAAATTGAACAAAAAAGGGTGTATAATACTGTAACAATAGAACAAAGACAGAATGAGCAAGGAAGCCTACAAAGGAAAGGATAGGACATTAATATGTCAAATAGACTGTTTCAGGGTATCATTTATCAGATGAAGGATGCTATCGATCGCGTGATCGGTGTGATTGATGATACCGGTATCGTAATTTCCTGCAGCGAGCTGAGCCGTATCGGTGAGGCGCGTCAGGGAGTAAGGGAGGAACTGACTTATGCCTCCGATATCGTTGTGATCGGCGGTTATACCTACCGTGCGCTGAATACTGCAACCAAGAGTGAATACGTTGTTTTTGTTGAAGGTGAGGATAAGCAGGCGGACAGATTTTCGTTGATGCTTTCAATTGCGCTCCTTAATATCAAAAATCTTTACGACGACAAACACGATAAGAGTTCGTTTATTAAGAATATCATTCTTGACAACATTCTTCCCAGCGATATTTACGCAAAGAGCAAGGAGCTTCATTTTGCCAATGATGTCAGCCGTATCGTATTTCTGATCAAGTTTAATGGCAGAAACGACATTATTCCTTACGACGTGATGCAGAATATGTTTCCCGGCAAGAATAAGGATTACGTGATCAACGTTGGTGAGCATGATTCGGTGCTTGTTAAGGAAATCCGTCCCAATTATGATCTTCGCGAGATCGAGGAGATCGCACACGGTATTGCCGACACGATCCAGTCGGAATTTTATACCAAGGTTTCGATCGGTATCGGCTCGGTGGTTACTAATATCAAGGATCTTGCCCGTTCGTATAAGGAGGCACAGGTCGCCCTTGAGGTCGGTAAGGTATTTGATACGGAAAAGGATATTATCAGCTATGATAACCTCGGTATCGGTCGTTTGATCTACCAGCTTCCCATCACGCTTTGCGAGATGTTTTTGCAGGAAGTTTTCAAAAAAGGTCCGCTGGAATCGCTTGATAAGGAAACGCTGATGACGATTCAGGCATTCTTTGAGAACAATCTGAACGTATCGGAAACTTCGCGTAAGTTGTTTGTTCACAGAAACACGCTGGTTTACCGTCTTGAAAAGATCCGCAAGCTGACCGGACTTGATTTGCGCGAATTTGAACACGCGATCACCTTTAAGGTCGCTTTGATGGTTAAGAAATATCTTTCCTCAAAAAATATGAAATAAAGTGATGAGCAGCTTGTACGCCGTGCAAGCTGTTTCACGCTGTTTTATGCATTCTCGTGACGAAAGGTTGTCCTACGTGAAGAAAATTTCATTTATCGGGATTTTGCTCTCGGGTGTTCTTGCAATATCGCTTCTTGTGACGGGGTTATCGTCCTGCTGCGGATTGTATCCGACGGGAAATACGACCGACGCTGTGACTCAGGATACGCCGACGACGCTTTTTGACGTTTCGCGTGTTGAGGAAGTGCTGAAGCGTCTTGACTCGTCGTGGATCAACGCTCTTGACGAAAATCTGACAGATTTTATTATTGAAAGTATCCTGCTCAGCTCGGGCGATGTTTATGCGAAGTATATGGACAGTGAGGCGTATTCGGAATACACCGAGTCATATTACGGCAATTTCGTTGGCATCGGTATTTCGGTGCAATGGAATGCCGAAAGGAGCGAAATTTCGGTATATAACGTTATTCCCGATTCTCCTGCATCGGAGGTCGGGTTTCAGCCTTACGATATTCTGATTGCCGTTAACGGTACGCCGCTTGTTTTTTCATCTGACGATACCGGTGTTCTTGACAGGGTTGGCAATCTCATTCGCGGCGAAGCGGGCACTTACGTTGACGTTACTGTGAAGCGCGGCGATGAAGAAATTACGTTTCATACCGAGCGCCGCCAGGTGACAAATCCGACTGTCCGCTCCGAACTTCTCACGTATAACGGTTGTTCGGCTATGTATATTATGCTGACAGGCTTTGATTATACGACACCGATTGCCTTCAAGGAGGCAATCGACCGTGCGGAGCAGGAAAACGCAGATATGCTTCTGATTGATATCCGGAACAATCCCGGCGGACTTCTGTCGGTGGTTTCAACGATGCTGACTTATCTCGTCCCCGACGACACGCTTCTTTGTACGACGGAATATCGCACCTCTTCCTCGGAAGTGCGCGCGGGACAATACGTGGATCAGAGCGATATTTCCAAAACGCCTTCGCTGAAGGTTACGTCGAACGGCACGATCGTATACAATCAGGCGTATGCCGATCATACGGTGACGATGCCTTGCGCGCTTCTCGTGAATCAGAACAGCGCCTCTGCCTCTGAGCTTTTCACTTCGGTACTTCGCGATTATGAGCTTGCAACGATCGTGGGCGAGCGAACCTACGGCAAGGGCTGTATGCAGGTGACTTATTCTTTGAAGGATGGATACGCTTTAAAGCTGACCGTGGCGTATTACACACCTCCTTGCGGTGTGAATTACGATAAGATGACTGATGGTCCCGTCGGTATTACTCCCGATATCGAGGTGATCTTCAGTGATGAGGAAAACCGATATAATCTATATGCAATCGAGCATACGGCAGACAGACAGTTTGTGGCTGCCTTCAATGCGCTGACTGACGGCGAAAAGCTTGTGATGCCCGATACAACGCAATGAATTCAGAAATTATAACTTATACAAATAATAACTTATACAAATAAAGGAGAAAACGAGTATGGCAACCGGAATGAAGGTTACGAGTGAAGGTCTTGTAAAATTGCAGGAGGAGCTCAAGTATTTAAAGGAAGTAAAAAGAAAGGAAGTCGTTGAGGCGATCGAGATCGCGCGTTCCTACGGTGACCTTTCGGAAAACAGTGAATATGATGAGGCAAAGACCGAGCAGGGCAGAGTTGAGGGCAGAATCCATGAGCTTGAAGAAATCCTTGCTACCGTTATCGTTGTTGACGGCGATCTGAAGGCTGACGTTGTGGACGTTGGCGCGATTGTTGTGGTAAACAATATTACCAAGGGTAAGGTTTTTGAATATACCATCGTCGGCGCAACCGAATCGAACCCCTTGCAGGGTAAGATTTCAGACCGTTCTCCGATCGGTAAGGCGCTTATGGGCTGCCGTGTCGGCGCAAAGCTTGAAGTAGAGACGCCCGCAGGCGTTATCGCTCTTGAAATTGTAAGCATTAAGTAAAAAAGGACGTTTATTATGGAAAACAACGTAAATATCAACACGCAGGAGCAGGATTTTTCCGAGCTTCTTAAGATCAGACGCGATAAGCTTGCCGCGCTTCGTGAGGCAGGAAACGATCCTTTTGTGATTACGAAGTATGACGTAACGGCATATTCGGCAAGCGTTAAGGCGGCATTTGAGACAGATGAGGCGGCTTATGCGGAAAAGACGGTATCGCTTGCAGGCAGAATGATGAGCCGCAGAATTATGGGTAAGGCATCTTTCGCGGGTATTGCCGACAGAGAAGGCAATATCCAGCTCTACGTAAAACGTGACGACGTGGGCGAGGAAGAGTATGCTGCTTTCAAAAAATGGGATATTGGTGATATTATCGGCGTTGAGGGTATTGTATTCCGCACTAAGACGGGCGAGATCTCGATTCATGCGCATAAGATCGTTCTGCTTTCCAAGAATCTCATTCCGCTTCCCGAAAAGTATCACGGTCTGACGAATACGGATCTTCGTTACCGTCAGCGTTATCTTGATCTGATTGTAAATCCGGAAGTCAAGGATACCTTTATCAAGCGTTCGCGCATTATTTCCGAAATCCGCAGTTTTCTGGAAAATCGCGGTTATCTGGAAGTGGAAACGCCGTATCTGCACAATCAGGCAGGCGGTGCGGCGGCGCGTCCTTTTATCACGCATCATAACTCGCTCGATATTGAACTTTACCTCAGAATTGCGCTTGAGCTTCATCTGAAGCGACTGATCGTCGGCGGTTTTGACCGCGTTTATGAAATTGGCAGAGTATTCCGTAACGAGGGTATGGACACCCGTCACAATCCCGAATTTACCTTGCTCGAACTGTATCAGGCATATACCGACTATGAGGGCATGATGGAACTTACCGAGGAGCTTTTCCGTCATCTTGCCAAGACGGTGCTTGGTACGGCGGTTATTCCTTATGGCGAATACACCATCGACCTTGAAAGTCCTTTTGCCAGAATGACGATGGCAGAGGCGGTTGAAAAGTATGCAGGCGTGGATTTTACTGATATTTATACGGTTGAAGAAGCAAGAGAAGTTGCCAAGGCACATCACGTAGAATATGAGGAACGTCACGGTGTTGGCGATATTCTCAATCTTTTCTTTGAGGAGTTCTGCGAAGAAAAGCTTATTCAGCCTACCTTTATTACGCATCATCCCGTTGAAATTTCTCCTCTTGCGAAAAAGAGCCCCGCAGATCCTCGCTATACCGAGCGTTTTGAGATCTTTGTGCTTGGCCGTGAACACGGTAACGCATTCTCTGAGCTGAACGATCCCATTGATCAGAGAGAGCGTTTTGAGCATCAGGCGGCGATGAAGGCGCAGGGCGACGACGAGGCTTGCGGCGTTGATGAGGATTATCTCAACGCGATGGAATACGGCATGCCTCCAACGGGCGGTCTCGGTATCGGTATTGACCGTCTGGTTATGCTGCTTACCAACAATGCTTCAATCCGTGACGTGCTTCTGTTCCCGACTATGAAGCCTCAGGACTAAACTATATAAAAGAACCTCACATGTGGGGTTCTTTTTTTTGAAAAATCTTGCAAAATACGGGACGTTGTGTTATACTGACAATAAAGATGTTGAATTTCCTTTTGCGGAGCGGTATATGAAGAATTTTTTGAAAAAGCTTGATAATTTTTGGTATCATTATAAGTGGCATACGATCTTTACGGTGTTTTTCCTGTCGGTTTTTCTGATCTGTACGGTGCAATGTATGCAGAAGGAAGACCCGGATGCCATGATCCTATATTCGGGGCCATCCGTTATTACGGCAGAGGGCAAGGCGGTGATCGGTCAGGTTTTTTCGGGCAGGCTTGATGATGATTTTAACGGTGACGGTAATAAGATCGTATCGCTGACCGATGTCGTTATTTTGTCTGACGATCAGATCAAGGAAAAGGAGGAAAGCGCCAAGGAGGACGGCGAGCTTCTTTACTACGATCCTACCACACGTACTTCGTCGTTTGAGCAGGTGAAGAATTGGCTGATCAGCGGTGAGATGCTGATTGCTATTCTTGATCCCTACGTGTATGAGCGATTCAGCGGTCAAAATCTTTTTGTGCCGCTTACTGAAATCTTGGACGAAAGCGGTGATCTGTCGCGGTTGGCTTACGACGAGTATGCGGTGTCGCTCGATGCGCTTGATTTTATACAGTATAATCCGGAGCTGAAGGAGGCGTTTTCGGGAGCTGTGATGTGTCTTGTCAAGCCGACGGTGACTTCTATGCTGAGCGGGAATGACGGTGAGGCGTGGTATGGCGCGCATCGTTCTCTTTTCCGCCGCATTGTAAATTTTGAGGTTGTTGACTGAAAATTCGGATACTTATGAAAAATCACCCGAGAAATACTGTAAGGTATTCTTGGGTGATTTTTGTGTTGATCGCAACCAACGGTTGCTAAATGGCGCTTTATGGATACATTTATCCGTCGACTCCGCAGTTTGACAGAATGAAAAGCGCAAGGTAGCGCGCGAAGACGCGCGCGCTCGCGGTTGCTTCGTTTACGGTATTGCCCGTTGTTCCGACAAAGAGTGTCAGATGCTGGATTTCGCTTTGCTGTCCGAGCGTTTCGGGACGAAGCAGAATGGGGCGTGTGAGGGTGGGCGAGGCGTTTATCAGCATGGCGGCGAGCTGATACGCACCTGCTAAGTTTTTCTGCCAATTCAGATTGCCCGCGCTTCCTGTACCGACGCAAAGCATGAGTTGCGCGGCGGGTGTTTTGTCGATTTTTCCCTCGCTTCTCACGATTCTTCCGTCGGTGGTATAGATGCCGTCTCGACGGAGGTCAAGACAGTAACGTATGCTGGGATAGGTATCGCGGTAGGCTTCAAGAGTACTTTCGATATCCGTGATTGATTCTGTCAGGTGGATTGAGGCTATCCCTGCTGAGCTGAGAACGTCAGCAAGCGCGTTTCCGACGGTGATGACGTTATCGGTATCGCTTTGAAAGAGATAGTTTGAAGAAACCTGATCTTTTCCCTGAGGAAAGTAAGAGGCGGTAGGATCGCTATGATATATGAGGATCATGGGTCTTGTGTCGAACAGATGCTTTGGAAATTGATAAGAGAGCAAAGCGTTTGTGTCGATCACGTAGGAGGTGAAATTTTCGACGGTGGGAGTCGTAACCGACAGATCAGCCGTTGCAAGCTCGCGATAAAGCGGCGCTTCGGTGACGGATGTACTTGGCTCTGCGGTTTCGCCGGTCGAGGCTGTTGTTGCAACGACTTCCTTATCGCTATCCAGAAATGCCTCAAGCAAAAGACGCTTGGTAGCGTTACTGTCTTTGACGATTTCAAACAGCATATAGGTGAATGCCGTTAACAGTGCAATAACGGCAAGAAGGCATACGAGAATGCGTAGTAGTTTTTCTTGTTTATGCGGGGCGGTTTCTTTCACGGTGAGCTCCTTTTACAGTGTATTGATTGCGTTGGCAAGCAGTGTGGCAAGACGGTCGGTATAGATGTCAGCATCGGGCGGTGTTACAAAATAGGGTTCGATTTTGGTGAGATCGTCTTCGAGAACGTCGAAAAGTTCGGTTCGTCCCGTTTTTTCAAGTGTGTCGTAAAAGAGTGTAGCCGAGGAAACGACGGTTGGCACACCGATGGCGATCACGGGAATACCGAGCGTTTTTTCATTGATGGCGTGTCGGTGATTGCCTACGCCTGAGCCGGGAACGATTCCGGTATTGCCGATTTGCACCGTTTGATAGAGCCTTGTCAGGCTTTGTGCAGCGAGTGCGTCGATAACGATTGCAGCATCAGCGTTTGATGCTTCGAGTGCGCTTTTGATCAGCGTGAAGCTTTCGATCCCCGTTTTGCCAAGCACGCTTGGAGAAAGCGCATAGCGCTTTTTGCCTTGATACCCGTCAAGGTGTCCTGTGACGGCAAGGCGGTCGACGGCATAAGGACCGATTGCATCTGCCGTGATTTCGCGGTTACCCAGCCCTACGATCAGTATACGCTTGCATCCCTCGGGCAGAAGACGTTCCAGATGCTTGGCGACGGTATCGGCAAGGGTGTCGGGGATAGTGTCGGAAAAGGTGAGCGTGATATATTCGCCGATCGGTCGGGAAAGCGTTTTTTCTCCGATGGGTGTTATGATTTTTACAACGTCGGTACGAATACCGTTTTCGGTTGTTTCGCTGTGAGCAAAGTCTTCGGTAGTCTGAACTTTTGTCAGCGAGCGATGCTCAATGGCAAGGTCGGTTCGGTTTTTTGCCGTCATATACTGCTCCTTTGATTTTGTTGTGTCCGGTATTTCAGTTTTATCCTTTTTTACTTGAATTTATGCAATCTTTTCCAAACGTTTTTGAAAAAGAGGGGAATACTCTATGTGCAAAATAAACAAAACGAGAGGCTGTGATTTGTGCAAGGGAACAAAAAGGTTAAAAGTGCGAATTTCGGGAAAATTATCTCTTGCCAAAGTCGGTTTTTAGTGTTATAATAGAGCAGAATTACTATGCAGTAATATACTGTGCGCGCCTGTTTGTTTACAGAGGCACCGTCACAGTCCAAAAGCCAAGGAGGACATTGTTTTGAAAACTATGAAAAAAGTGTTGGCGATCGTACTCGCTGTTCTGATGCTCGGTGGCATGGTCGTTATGTTCAACTCTTGCGGCAAGGTTACGGCGGATGATCCCGGCGCGATTATAAACCTGTATATGCCGTATACGATCAACCTTGATCCTGCAACCGCGTATGCGGATGAGTCGAGCGCGAAGTTGCTTTCGCTTATTTACGAAGGCTTGACGACACTTGACACCAAGGGCAAGGTAAAGAGCGGCGTTGCGAAAAGCTGGGAAATTTATACCGATCGCGACGGTCAGACGAATATTGACTTTACCCTGAACAGTACACGGTGGAGTGACGGTACGTCGGTTGATGCCCAGGACTTCCTTGATTCTTGGGAAAGAATTCTGGATCCCGAATTCAGTTGTGAAGCTGCGCCTCTTCTTTTCTCGATCAAGAATGCGGCTAAGGTAAAACGCGGTGAGGAATCCATTTCCGATCTTGGTATTCGTGCCGATAAGTCGGACGTTCTTACCGTTACGCTTGAAGATTGGGCTGATCCCGAACAGTTTTTGAGAAATTGTGCGTCGGTTGCGCTCTATCCGATTCGTAGAGATATTATCAACAAGGTTGTAGATAAAGAAACCGGTGAGGAAAACGACTGGTCTTCGGTTATTGCTATTATGCAGTCGAACGGTCCGTTCATCCTTAAAAGCTTTTCTTTCGGTACTTCTGCAACGGGCGGACAGCTTACTCGTCCTTATCTTGTGCTTGAGCGTAATACCAATTATTTCCTCGATCCCGAAAAAGAGGAAAGCCTTGATAAGTACGTTGTTCCTTACAGAATCCATATTAATATGACTTACGGTCACGATGATGCCGAGGATTTCGTACTTGCGAAGTATAATGAATTCCGTTTGCAGAATCCTACTTATGAAAGCACCCGAGTTGCCGAGCTGTGGGCTTCTATGAGTGTCGAGGAACGCGAAGCGCTTGACGGTAAAAATGAGTCGGAGCGCAAAGAGACTTTAAGAATTATCGTACAAAACGAAAAGAAGGCTGAGCTTGCCGAGATATACTCGATTGACTATGCATCGAGCATTCTTCAGAAGATTCAGGAAAACAAGCTTGTCTATTATGCATCCTATAACGACGGTGACGTACTGTTTAACAGCGCACTTCCGTCGACAGAAGAAATTGAAGACGTTGAAAGCGTTAACAGCATGACGACGGGTGCGTTCTATTTCAATACGACCAATGAGATTCTGGCTGATGTTAAGGTAAGACAGGCGCTTTCTCTCGCACTTGACAGAGAAGCGATCGCGGCACTTGTTAAGAGCGGTACGGCGGCAGGTACGCTGATTACCGACGGCGTATTTGAAACCACGCGTAAGACTTCCTTTAAGGCGAACAGCGGAGATTACGCGCTTTCCACGACGGCTGATCTTGATGCGGCAAGACAGCTTCTGCAGTCGGCAGGTGTGAGTGGCGGCAGCTTCAGTATTACCGTTCGTGCAACGGAAACCGATATTTTGATTGCGAAATATGCGGCGGAAGTCTGGGAAAGCCTTGGATTCAGTGTTGGCATTAAGGTTTGCGGTTACGATATTGTTACCTATGTAGAGCGTCAGTACGTTTCGACCGATAAGAAGGATGAAAACGGCAAGATCATCAAAGAATGGCAGGACGTTCCGATTTATGACGGATTGCTTCACGACACTTTCCTTGATGCCTATAACAATTCTGATTTTGACGTGATCTTTACCGACGTGAATATGCTTTCTACCGATGCTTTTGTAGCGCTTGCTCCTTTCGCCGGTGTCTTCTCGTCGAGAGCGTACGACTTTACGAACGTTTCCGATTTCGATAAGTTGGTTTACGGTGTTACGGGTTATTATAACGCGGAGTATGATTCGCTTATGCAGGCAGCAATGGTTGAGACCGATGCTACCAAGCGCGCCGGACTTCTCCATCAGGCAGAGGCACTCCTTCTCACCGATATGCCGATTACGCCTGTTATTCATTTCGCTACCACGTATCTTGAATCGAATGAGCTTGATGATGTGGAATATAGTTATTTCGGTGCGCCTCTCTTCAAGGATACTTCTTATGATAATTACGTTCCTGCTGTGGATAAAGAAACTGAAGATGGCGGAACAGACGGTGCAGTAGATACTGTTTCGTAAAGATTTTATTGTATATGACACGAATCTGTGTGGGTTGATGCCATCATCTGCCCACACAGATTTTTCCCTGAGTAGAAAACAGTTTCGTGTAAAGAAAGGTTATGCTTATGCAAGCACAGCTTAGAGATAAAAATGATATTAAGATTTTTATATTATATTTATTGAATAATATCAATCAACCGATGGAATTCAGTGATATAAACGATATTGTCGTACAAGACGGCGTTGTGGGACAGATAGAATTTGCCGAATGTTTTGCCGAGCTTCTCGATTCGGGCAACGTGCTTGAAATTGTGGAAAAGGGCGTTGCGTATTATATCATTTCGGACAAGGGAATTACGGTTGCTGAAAATCTGTCGTCCGATTTGCTTGGGTTTATTAAAAACAAGAGTCTGAAAAGCGCGCTTCGTTTGATTTCTTTTAAAAATGGCGGAAACAAGATCGAATCGAGCTTTAAGAGTCGCGCGGATGGAAAGTTTGATTTTATTTGCCGTATTGTGAGTCCGAGCGATACCGTTCTTGAGGTAAAAGTTGTGGCGCAGAATGATAAACAATTGGAACTTATGAATTATACGTTTAACGACCGTCCCGAGGTTGTGTACCGCGGTGTGCTTGCGCTTTTGACAGGTGAGATTGATTATTTACTGAATTAAAAGATGTTTAGAATTCTGATTATTTTGTGATGAAAAAATGATGTTTTTTTCACAGATTGAAAGAAAAATCCTGAATTATTCTTGACAATTTTGAAAATTGTGGTATAATAGCCTCACAAGCATCCTTTTGGCTGTTTGTGAGGATTTTTATTTTATTTGGTGTGAGGAGTATGAAAGCGTTATCTGACGTACTTGCGGCAATTCAAAATGGTGATCAGGCTGCTTTTGCGAGCTTGCTTGAAGCATACCGTTCACTTATTACGTCGATGGTACAAAGCTTTTCTACCTCTTGTCCTACCGTTGATCCTGAAGATCTGGTTCAGGAGGCATCGCTCGCACTTTCCGATGCTGCGAAAACATACCGTATCGGCAGTGTCGAGGTGACCTTCGGACTGTATGCAAAAATTTGCATTCGCAACCGGTTGATTTCGGTTCAACGAAAAAATCGTGTTAAGAAGAAAAAGACGAAAGAGGACTGCCAAACGAGGTCTTCGGCGAAAAAAATCTCGTTGCCGCAAGATTTTTCCTTGGCAGAATGCAAGCAGGTTTTGTCACGTTTTGAAAATGATGTGCTTACCCTTTACTCTGAAGGACGTTCTTATTCTGAGATGGCTGAAGAACTCTCTTGCAGTGTGAAATCGATTGATAACGCTTTGTATCGAATCAAAAGAAAAATCCGCAATCTCATTCAAACGAAGTAAAACAAAGCAGATCGTCGTGCGGCGATTGTTCTTTTGGTTTTCAATATGCCCAACGTAGCTTAACAAGAGCGTTGTACTTATGCAAAGGTGACGGTTTAAATCCGTCCGGGGTAATTATCATATCTTTATTTTAAGGCGAGGAGAAAAGTATGTACCAGGACATCACATTGAAGTGCAAAGATTGCGGCGAGGATTTTGTTTTCACCGCAGGCGAACAGGAATTTTATGCTGAAAAGGGCTTCCAGAATCAGCCCCAGAGATGTAAGACTTGTCGCGATGCTCGCAAGAATGCAGGAAAGGCTCCCAGAGAGATGTTTGAGACTGTTTGCGCTAACTGCGGCAAAACTGCCAAGGTTCCCTTCCAGCCCAACAGCGACAGACCTGTATATTGCAGCGAATGCTTTGCAGCAATGAAGGCAGCTCAGTAAGTAAACAAGGATTCAAACTTGATTTTATAAACAAACTGTCAGCAAGTAACACGCCGACCGATGAAGTGTAAGCTTTTTCGATTTGGCGTGCTATTTGTTTTTAAAAAAACTATATACAAATTCTAAATTTTATGGTATACTATAGTAAAGTATAAATAAAGGATAGCAATATGAACGGAAATAAGTATAATCGTTTTGATAAAAAGAAACGGGAGGATCGCTCCCGCGCACCGCGACGTGTGGAGGAAGATGCGACTGAAACGGATGAAAATCTGATTTATGGCAGAAACGCTGTTATGGAAGCGCTTAAGAGTGACCGTGACGTAGAAAAGATTTTTTTGCAAAAGGGTGAACGCGAGGGTTCTATTCGTGTGATTGCGGCGCTTGCCCGCGATCGTGCAATTCCTTTTGTTGAGGTTTCTGCGCAAAAATTACAGGAAATGACGGCATCCGGTACTCATCAGGGTGTAGCGGCGCTGTGCTCTCCTGTTCACTATGTGACGGTGGACGAGCTTTTTGCGGCGGCAGAGCAAAAGGGAGAAAAGCCGTTTTTTGTAATTTGTGACGATATCAGTGATCCACATAATCTCGGCGCAATTATCCGTTCGGCAGAATGTTGTGGTGTAAACGGTGTGATTCTGCCGAAGCGACATTCGGCACCTGTATCATCGGTTGCAGTGAAGTCGTCGGCAGGGGCTGTCAATTATATGCCGATTGCCAAGGTTGCCAATATTGCAACGACGATTGAAGTATTGAAGGAGCGCGGTGTCTGGGTCTATGGAGCAGAAGCGGGCGGTAACAGCGCGCGTAATACCGATCTGAAAGGCTCGATTGCTATTGTTATGGGTAGCGAAGGAAAGGGTATTTCCCGCCTTATCAAAGAAAAGTGTGATTTTATAATATCCATTCCCATGTACGGACGGATCAATTCGTTTAACGTGTCTTGTGCGGCTTCGATTATTTTGTCGGAGGCGGCGCATCAACGTCACGGTGGGTGAAGGTAGTCCCCGATTCTGAAAGAAGGTGTTTTTGTGCCAAGCGAAAATCCGAAGAAAAATTCTCAGATGAATTTGGAGGAGTTACTCGCGCTTTTGAAAAATGAGCATGGCGAGGATGCTTTGACTTCAACCAAAAAAACGATGAAGCCGACATTCGACGAGGAATCGTCGCTTGATAACTATGAGTTTGATGATACGCCGATTGAAGCGGATTATCTGAATTATAATCGGATCGGGGTCGGTGTGTCTGCGGCGACTGTTACAGGAAAGAAGACTGATGCCGAACCGGTTGAGGCTGTCGAAGAACTCGAAGAAATTGAAGAACTTGAAGAAATTGAAGAACTTGAAGAAATTGAAGAACTCGAAGAACTCGAAGAAGTCGAGGAAGTCGAGGAACTTGAGGAAGTCGAGGAACTCGAAGAACTTGAAGAAATCGAGGAAGTCGAGGAAGTCGAGGAAGTCGAAGAAGTCGAGGAAGTCGAGGAAGTCGAGGAACTTGAAGAAATCGAGGAAGTCGAAGAAGTCGAAGAAGTCGAGGAACTTGAGGAACTTGAGGAAGTCGAGGAAGTCGAGGAAGTTGAGAAAGAGATTAATCATGATGAACAGGTGATTTTGCCTTGGAATAATAGTGCATCCGAGGAGGAAAGTATATCTGTTCGACGTCATGCCGTACGAAAATGCTATCGCCAGAAGGCTCATGAGACATTCGCCGAGGACGTTTTGGGAAGTATTGCGGGGGATGTTTCAAAAGACTTTTCTGAAGACCTGGTTGAAGAAGTGTCCGAAGACATTTTGGAAGATATTTCCGAAGAAGCGTTGGAAGATATTTCCGAGGGCGTTTTGGAGGATCTGTCAGAGTGTGCCGAGGTATATGAAGACGATTCGTTGTTTTCGGATGAGTCCGGTGAGTCTGCGATTCGCGAGAGCGGTTTTGTATGGACGCCCAAAAAGCGTCAAAAGGGAAGCACGACACCGATCGATGAGGCGGCGAGTGATGAATATTATGCGCATCACGCTGTCATGCCAAGCCGCAAATGCGACAAGGAGTTTACGGCGTATTCGCAGAAGGAATATATTAAGAACGGTTACAAGGCGCATTTGCAAAAGGAATTCGGTCTTTTGGGTTGGTCGCTGTTTGTTTTGCTGTTAGCTTTTCTTTGTGAGAATATTGATCTGATAGGCGTTACGGTGCTGACACCCGAAAAAAATCCTTTGCTCGCGATGGGAGTTTCACTTGTGTGGATCGCACTCTCACTTGTTATTATTGGCAGAGAGTTTTTAGATGGCATCAAGATTTTGTTTTCCGGTAGGGTTATTCCTGAAAGCGTTTTGCCGGTGGCATTGCTTGTGCCGCTTGGGTATTACGGATATGTTCTTGCGACGGGTGATACGCCGTTGATGCTGTTCGGTTTCGCTTTTGCCGCGCTTGCACTTCTGACGAAATTGCAGACGGTGCTTCGCTATCTGCGCGAAGCCAAAACCTTCCGTATTATCGCGCTCGAAAAGCCAAAGCGTGTGCTTTCGGTTTTGCCCGATGAGCAAAGAGAGGCGGAGGCTGATGCCTTTTTATCCTGTGTATCGCCCGATGCGCGATATTACGCTGTTAAACGCACGTTATTTGTGGATGATTATTTCAAGATGACCAATGCGATTGCGAAAAACAAGTTGACGGTTCTGTTGTTTATGGCGCTTTCTCTTGCGGCGTCGACACTTGTTTTTGTTATTTCGATGCTTTCGTATTCGGCGGAGCAGTCGTTGTCGTATGCGTTGATCTCGTTCTATTATACGTTGCCTTTTTCGAGTCTTTTGCTTTTTGAAGTGCCGCTGTTCCGCGCTGCGTTTGCTGCATATGAAAAGCAGGCTGCGATTGTCGGAGAATCTGCTGCTGAGCAATATTCCGGCGAAGGTGTTGTCAGTTTTGTCGACGGCGATATTTTTTCACCTCGGGATATTACGCTTTGTAATATTCTTTTGTTCCGTGAAGCGCTTGTGGAAAAGCTTCTTGCTTATACGGCGCTTGCTTTTGATGAGATAAATTCGCCGGTGGCGGCAGTCATCAAGCAGTCAATTCCGCAGTATTGTTTTGATGATGAGATTACTGTAGTTGACGTTTGTGACGGCGGTCTTGAAGTGAAAATTAACGGTGAGCGCGTACTTCTTGGCTCTTACGCCTTTATGCAGGAAAATCGGATTGCGATTCCGAACGGTTATGTTTATGCTGAAAACGGATATTCGCAGTTGTTTGTTTCTGTGGAGGGCGAGCTGCTTGGCAAATATGATTTTGATTATTGCATTGATCACGACAGTAAGGGCGCACTGGATTATCTTGAGCGCTCCGGATATTATATTGCATTGCGTACACTTGATCCTAATATTACCTATGGGCTTATGAAGAAGTTGCTTCGTTACGACGTTTCTCCGCTCTGTATTGTAAGGACGGGCGACAATGCGAGCCGTCTTCGTATGCGTAAGAGAGGAAGCAGTCCCATTGTTTCGGCTTCGCGTGCCAAATCTCTTGTGAGCGCTCTCGTGCTTTTGGGCAAAAGCGCGCGCTGTCAAAAGATCGGAATGTTTTTCTCTGCAATTTCTATGGTGACGGGAGTGCTTGTCGTATTGCTTTCGGTGAAGCTCGGTTCTTCCGTTTTGCTGAGCGGACTTGGCGTTGTGCTGTTTCAGTGTTTCTGGCTTTTGCCCGGTCTTCTGACCTCGGTAATTTACGTCAGAAACCGACGTGGCAAAAAGAAATAATTTTTTATCATAACCGCTGCGACGATGCGTTGCGGCGGTTATGACGGCGCTTTCGTGTTAGTTTTCTACATTTATTGTATATAGTGTATATACGTTGTTATTCTGTGACTGTGAGTTGCGTTTTGACGTGTGTTGGCGCGGCTTTAAAATTCTTTAGCAAAGAGAATGATGTTTGAGATTTTTTTAATTGTAAACAAAATGTAAATAATGAAAAAAATCGGTAAAACCTATTGATTTATATATAAAAGTATGATACAATCTAAAAGCTTGATGCGTTGACGGCAGAGGTTGCTGTAAAGCGTTTGAAATGGCGCAAAACAGGGAATTTTGCCTGAGTATGTCCGTATCAATCGGGCGAAGAACATACCGATTCTGCGCCGTCGGTCAGTCCCGGATTTCTTTGGCGGGTGGGTTGAACCGCTCTTGGAAATTCGGTTTTATGACGGATGGCAAAGAAACGCACGGAAGCGTGTTCGGTGATGTTGCCGTACTTAATCTATTAAGGAGGAAATCAAGTGGCAGTTAAGGAAACCCTCAGAATCAAACTGAAGAGCTACGATCACGCAATGATCGACGTTGCGGCTGAAAAGATCGTGGAAACCGCTAAGAGAAACGGTGCAACTGTGTCCGGTCCTATTCCGCTCCCGACCGACAGAGAGATTATCACCATTCTTCGCGCGGTCCACAAGTATAAGGACAGCCGTGAGCAGTTTGAAACCAGAACCCACAAGAGACTCATTGACATTGAAAAGCCCTCGCAGAAGGCTGTCAACGAAATCATGAGCCTCGAACTTCCCGCAGGCGTTAGCATCGAAGTTAAGCTTTAATCTACCCCGCAAGAAGTTTTACGTCAAGTTGGCTGAAACATTGCCAACCAATAACTAAAACAGGAGGAAACATCCAAATGAAAAAAGGCATTATTGGCAGAAAGATCGGTATGACTCAGATCTTTGATGCAACAGGAAATGCTATTCCGGTAACCGTAATTGAAGCCGGACCTTGCACTGTCGCACAGGTTAAAACGACAGAGAACGACGGCTACGAAGCAGTTCAGCTCGGCTTTGTTACCGTAGACGACAAGAAGGCAAACAAGCCTCAGAAGGGTCATTTCGCTAAAGCGGGTACATCCGTTATGAAGCACCTCAAGGAATTCAGACTCGACGATATTTCCGGCTACAAAATTGGCGATACCGTCACCGCAGACATCTTTGCTGCAGGTGAAAAGGTCGACATCACCGGCATTACCAAGGGTCACGGTTACTCCGGTGCTGTTAAGAGATGGAACAACCACATGCTTGGTCAGACACACGGTATCGGCCCGATCCACCGTCAGTCCGGTTCGATGGGTACGATCGACCCTGCAAGAATCTTCAAGAACAAGAAGATGGCAGGTCAGTACGGTAACGAACAGGTAACCGTAACTAACCTTGTAGTTGCAAAAATTGACGCTGAAAAGAATATTATCGCTGTTAAGGGCGCTGTTCCCGGCGCACGCGGCGGAATCGTATTCATTCGTGATGCGGTTAAAACTTCTAAGTAAGGAGGAAACAGACAATGACAAACATTAAAGTTGTAAATATGTCGGGTGTTGAAGTTGGCACGATGGAGTTGAACGACGGCATTTTCGGCGTTACACCTAACGAAGCAGTACTTCATGCCGCTGTCAGAGCTTACCTCCTGAACCAGAGACAGGGTACTCAGTCCACCCTCACCCGTACCGAGGTATCCGGCGGCGGCCGTAAGCCTTGGAAGCAGAAGGGTACCGGTCGCGCAAGACAGGGTTCCACCCGTTCACCTCAGTGGACACACGGCGGTATTGCTCTTGGCCCGAAGCCCAGAAGCTACAGAGTGGATCTCAACAAGAAAACTAAGAGAGTTGCGCTCTTCAGCGCTCTTTCTGCTAAGGTTGCAGGCGGCGAAATGATCGTTGTTGACGCTATCACCGCCGTTGCAAACGAAAAGAACGGTTCGCTTTACAACACCAAGGGTATGATTAAGATGCTCGCGGCTGTCGGCGCTGCTAAGAAAACGCTCGTTGTTCTTGCAGACAATACCGCAGAGGTTGTGAAGTCGTTCGCGAACATTGAGGGTGTTATCACAACCCAGGCAAACACCATCAACGTATACGACGTGCTTAATTGCGATACGCTTGTAATCGCACAGGGCGCAGTTACTAAGATCGAGGAGGTATATGCAAAATGAGAACTGCTCAGGACATCATTCTCGCACCTGTAATCAGCGAAAAGAGCATGGACGGCACCGAAGTCAAGAAGTATACCTTCAAGGTTATTAAGGATGCTACCAAGCCCGAAATCGCAAGCGCTGTTGAAACTATCTTCGGCGTAAAAGTAAAGAGCGTTCACACTGTGATCGTTCCCGGCAAGCCCAAAAGACGCGGTGTTAGTGAAGGTTATACTTCCGAGTGGAAAAAGGCAGTTGTTACGCTGACTGCGGCTTCCAAGACCATCGAGTTCTTTGACGGCATGAGATAAGGAGGGTTTAAGAATGGCAAAGATTTATAAGCCTACAACTCCGGGCCGCAGACAGATGTCTGTTCCGTCTTTTGACGAAGTTACCAAAAAGGCACCGGAAAAGAGCCTCCTCAGAGTGCTCAAGAAGAATGCGGGCCGTAATAACACCGGTCGCATCACCGTTCGTCATCACGGCGGCGGCAACAGAGTAAAGTACAGAGTGATCGACTTCAAGCGTCGTGCTCTCGATGCAAAGGCAACGGTTCTTGGCGTTGAATACGACCCTAACAGAACCGCTTACATCGCCCTGCTTCAGAACGAGGCTGGCAAGAAGAGCTACATCATCGCTCCTGTCGGCGTAACAGACGGCGCTGTTCTCTACTCCGGCGAAGACGCAGATATCGTTGCTGGCAACACTCTCCCCATCGGTAAGATTC
>CAZMAF010000009.1:0-39051 GCA_964564225.1 uncultured Lachnospiraceae bacterium | reverse complement strand
TGCAATTGAACACCGTGAACCATGTCAGGCGGGGAACCGAGCAGCATTAAGCGGGCCCTTCAATGTGCCACGGGGTTGCCTGTCAGGAGGGTGAAATTCGGTTTGCGCATGTATCGTAAGTTCGAACAATGGTGTATGGTTCTAATTGATACGCTGCTGTGTTTTTTTGTAAGGATGGATCTTTGTGAAAAAATTTTTAATTCGGCTGATTCTCTTTGGACTGATATTATCTGTGGTTCTAAGCACGGTTATTTTTTTATCGTTCAGACAAGATATCGCCTTTCGTATATACGGACAAGTTATTTCTTGTTTCAGAAAATCCGACTGTTCCGTCGTATATATTCCCACATCTCAATTTAAAACCGACGAACTTGTTTTCGTCACTTATGATCAGATATTAATCAATTCTCAATATCAAATCCCCAACAACTTATCAAAAGATTTAATTGAAATTGATGGCTTTTGGCTTTCGGAGGCATCATACGACTCTTTTGAAAAGCTGCAAAATGCAATTAAAATCCAATACAACAAAAATTTAAAGATACGTTCTGCCTACCGAACGTCTGAAGAGCAGAAAGAGCTGTATGAAACACTACCTTCCGATCTTGCCGCTCCTGTCGGCGCAAGTGAGCACGAACTTGGTTTAGCTCTCGACGTATATATCGAGGGGACTGCGGGAGGAGAAATTTTAAAAACAGAGGCCGGTCGATATCTGCACAGCAACTGTCATGAGTATGGATTTATTATTCGCTATCCCTATGGCAAAAGCGATATTACGGGGATTACCTATGAACCGTGGCATATCCGCTATATCGGAAAACCGCATGCAGAAATCATTTACCTCGAATCTCTCACGCTCGAAGAGTATTTACTTGATTTTTTAAAACCTAACGTATATTATCAAATGGGTAACTATATTTTATCAAGACAAATTGCAACAGATGGTATGATCAATCTACCGATTGATTATCTTTCCCTTGAAATATCTGTCGATAATTGCGGTGGTTATCTTGTCACCGCAATAATAGCCCAAACCAATTAACAGGAGGCTGTATTTATGCATCAAGCTCTCTACCGTAAATATCGACCCAAGACCTTTGACGAAGTCATAGGTCAAGAACATATTACTAACGCACTTTCCTGGGAGGTTGCCAATCACAAGGTCAATCATGCATACGTCTTTTGCGGTTCAGCAGGTACAGGAAAAACCTCATGTGCTAAAATTTTAGCAAAAGCCGTCAACTGCGAAAATCCTCAAAACGGCAATCCATGCAACACTTGTTTTTCCTGTAAACAAATTGATGCAGGAGCATCAATAGAAGTTATCGAAATGGATGCTGCAAGTAACACCGGTGTTGACTATATACGCGATATCAAAGAAGATGTTATTTTCACGCCAAGCGAGCAGGGAATAAAGGTATATATTATTGACGAAGTACACATGCTGTCAGAAAGTGCTTTTAACGCCTTACTCAAAACCTTGGAAGAACCTCCGCACAACGTAATCTTCGTATTGGCTACCACCGAAATACAGGATATTCCGGCAACCATACTTTCTCGTTGTCAAAGATTTGACTTTAAACGACTTACAACAAATGATATTATTGAAAGGCTAAACTACATTGCCGCACAAGAATGCTATACTCTTGATCAAGAAGCCGCTGTATTACTTGCGCATTTATCTAAAGGCGGTATGCGCGATGCTGTTAGTTTATTTGAACTGTGTCTGGATCAGAACGGATGTGTTACCGAACAAGGTGTAAGGGATGCGGCCGGAATCGTAGGGACCGAAACAATCGTTCAAACCATTACAGCCATTGTCAACCATCAAGCCGATGCTTTGTTCGAGATTATTGCTGACATTCACCGCTCATCAAAGGATATCTCGATCTTTTTCAGAGATCTTATCACGTTCTACCGTGATATGCTGGTACAAAAAGTTTTGAAAGTTAAATCGTATGATTCAATAGACAGACAAATTCTTGATCTGTCAGCTCAAAGCTTTAAAGATGTCGCTTTGCTGTCGGATAAGCTGACGAAAGAAAAAATCGTTTACCATATTAAACTTCTTGAAGAAGCTTATATGGCAATGAACAAAAGCGATGTGAAACGCATAACAGCAGAAATCACCTTGATGCGTTTAGCGCTGGCTAAATATGACACCTCTATTGAAGCACTGGAAGCGCGAATAGCTGAACTTGAAACCGCACAAAGTTTAAAAGGTATTACTGCACAAACTTTACAAACCGTAAACGCCCAACAACATACACCTCGTAATCCTGAACCGAATCCGTCAACAGTCGCGCAAACACCACAAGCCACAAATAAAGCACCGACCGTTCTGATGCAGTGGGTAGATATTATTGAGGCATACGAAGCAAAAGACCCGAGTACATCATCTTTTTTAAAAAACACCAAGGCAACATTTGATACTTCAACGAATGAATTAACCGTATGGACAACAGATGGTTTCGCCATCATGATGCTAAATAACGAAAATACAAAGAAAATGATCCAACAGCTTTCCTCTCGGTTTGGCATCAACGTATCCACTGTAACGATTTCACTTAAACCCAAAGAAATCGCCCAGGACGATCCACTATCAGATTTATTTTAATGTCATTATTTATACGAAAGGATATACAAATATGAAATCAAGAATACCTCAAGGCTACGGCGGTGGCGGATCTATGCAAAACATGATGAAGCAGGCTCAGAAAATGCAGGAAGATATGACTGCATTACAAGAAGAACTTGATGCCAAAGAATATGAAATCAAAGCCGGCGGCGGAGTAGCTACCGTTCGCATTAACGGTAAAAAAGAAATTCTTTCCATCGATCTTGCACCCGAAATCGTTGATCCTGACGACATCGAAACGCTTTGTGACATTATCACCGCCGGCGTTAATCAAGCTATCAAGACAGTCGAAGATACCAATTCAAAAGCAATGGCTGAAATTACCGGTTCAATGGGCTTGCCCGCAGGACTCTTTTAATCATTTATGAGCGAATATCTTGCTCCTATTGAAGTTCTGATCGAAAGATTCAGACGATTACCGGGTGTCGGCAGAAAAACAGCTGCACGTTTTGCACTTTCGGTTCTTAATATGACGCGCGAGGAATGCGCTGATTTTGCTCAGGCATTACTCGATGCCAAAGATAAGATCCACCGTTGTCCACGCTGTAACAATCTCACTGATCTCCCTCTTTGTTCGATTTGTGCTGATGAATCCCGGGCGCACGTTATTTGTGTTGTTGAAGATACAAACGCCTTGATAAGTATTGAACGCATACGCGACTATCGCGGACGCTACCATATTTTAGACGGTGTACTTTCTCCCATCAAGGGCATCGGTCCAAAACAAATAGGGCTTGAAAAACTGATTGCACGAATTGAATCAGAAACAATTGAAGAAGTAATCGTTGCTACCAATCCAACTGTCGAAGGCGATGCAACCGCTATGCTCATAACACGCACCCTTATTCCATTCGGAGTAAAAGTAACGCGTCCCGCTCTCGGCATTCCTGTTGGCGCGGATATTGAATATGCCGATGAAATTACGCTTTCCAGAGCAATAAAGGCACGAAATGTTTTGGATACCTGAATAATCACCCCATGGCTATCATATATAGCCATGGGGTGATTTTTTTGAAGAAATTTTGTCTGACACTCTGTCTAATACTTTTACTGTCCTCATGCGACAAAAAAACACCATCCTGCTATGAGATTTATTGCGCTCTATCTCCTCGAGAAGCAGCGGTTGAAGTATATCCTTACAGAAGCGACTTAATTCACGCCGAGTTTTTTTCAAGACTCTATTACGGAAAAAAAGCAGACCACGCGCCGGATGAATTTATGTATTGCGATGACTACTATGTCGCACTAAGTAGTCGTAACGAAATATGGGAAATACATATTTTTCATGTTTTATCAAGTTATGATCAGCAAGCAGTCTCAAGCATGCTTCAAAAACGACGGGATCGCCTTCAACTCGAGTGTGCTTCAGGCATGTACGACGAATTAACCATGGAACGCATTAAAAAGGCTAAAATCATTATCATTGATAATTTCATTATACTATGTATTACCGATCATAACGATCAGATTGAAAAAGAGTTACGCAAAATAATATAAAAAAACACCCTCATTTGAGGATGTTTTTTATAATACTTAGAAATCAGTGGTGACTTGCTTCGACAACATTATCACGCTCGCGGAATAACAAAGAAACACACCAAAGAGCGCTTATACCAACCACAACGTAAATAATACGGCTGATCAATGCAGCTTGACCGCCAAAAATCCACGCTACGATATCGAAACGAAACAAACCGAGCGAACCCCAGTTAATACCACCGACAATTAACAAAAGCAGAGCAATTCTATCTAAAATCATAGAAAAAACCTTTCTTCGTCGGTTTTTACGCCATACCATCGGTACGGTCAAAAATACTATTCCCAAATTAAAAATAAGTATGTCTGCATTAACAAGTCAATTGCTGCCAATTAAATATTCTTGACGTTTTTCCAAAGACTCCGATAAATATTTCGACATAAAAAAGCATTACAACGAAGAAAATTGCGAAGCTTTAGAGAAAAATAACGATATATCGGTAGTACGATACGATGCAAAAACATAACGGATAAAACAAATACCGAAAGGAAAATTACCGTCATGCCCACGGCTTTAAAGCCGTTACCGGTATCCGAATACATAAAGAACGAAATCGACTGGTAGATGCTGTATAACACGCCGCCGCCGGAAAAGGAAACGATCAAAACATAACAGATAACAGGGAACACCGTCACAGTCACGAGGACCAAGAATCCCAACAGAAAAATTGCGCTCCAAACAACCGTTAAAAACAAAATGCAAGGAAATAAAATAAACAACGTACTTAATAGCAAAATAACCGGATGCGAATTTTTCAATTCAGATTCTGAGACAGTCGAAGTAGCCGTAACAACCTGCGCTATATTGGTGTTTTGTAAATTCCGCCCCTTTTTATATTGATACGCTTTATCAATAAACGGAAGAAGATTGGTATCATCGTCAGTATTCACTGCCGGCTCAGCTTTATCACTATCAGTCCCCGAAACAGACACACTCTCAGGAACGAAGGGCAAAATAACTGTCTTTTCTGTGTTTGTTACAAGAAAATCCAACGTTTCTTTTTCAGAAATCCGCACAGTTGCAGACTCGGAGAAAAGCTTGCCGATATCGGTACTGCGTGTAATCGGGGAAACAACCGTAACAGATTCACGCTCAAGATTAGTTTTTCCTGAAACCTCAGACCGCGAAATGACTACGGTTGCAGTATCCGTTTCCAAGAGGGCTTTAGGCAAAGCAGCGCAAACGTTGCCTGACGTGTTACTCGAATGGGACGGAACGATAGTTTTATCTTCGATGGACGATACATTGTGCAAAGAAGCATTAGTATTCAAACTACCTTGCGACGCATAATTTTTCTGTTCATCAATTGTTGAATCCAAAGGCGATTTATATGATTTAGAACTTAAGTTAGAGCGGCGAACGGTTGAAGCCACAATAACAGACAAACGTTCCTCACTGAACAGCGCACCCACTTCTTCGGATGCCATACCCGATACCGTAGCTTTTTCGCGCTCAAGTGTTTTTTGTAGGGCTTCTTCATCTATACCGTATTCTTCAAGACGGTCACGCAAAATACGCAAATATGTATCAAAAGTCATATCAGTAATCGCCTCCTTTTCTAAAAAAATAGATTGCAATTTTGAAAAAATAATGCTATAATACGAAATATACCATATAAAAGGATGTATGATAATTATGAGAATGAGAAAAAAGAAAAATCAAGATGAGCGCGTAAATGCTTGCAAAGAATTTATGATATCCACAAGAGAAGAACTCTTACAATATCAAAATCGTTTTCCGTGTGAGCTTGAAATCGGATGCGGCAAAGGCGGATTCATTTGTCAGATGGCTACGCGCAATCCCAATAAATTTTACATTGCCCTTGAAGTCAGTACCGGAGCGTTGATTACGGCAATGGAGCGATGTGTTGCCGAAGGCATTGAAAACGTGCGCTTTATCAACGCAAACGCCGTCATAATCACCGAATTGTTCCACAAAGGGGAAGTATCAAAAATCTATTTGAACTTTTCCGATCCCTGGCCCAAGGCGCGCCATGCTAAGCGCCGTCTGACATACCGAAGCTTTCTTGAACGATATCGCTCTATTCTACCGGAAGACGGAACGCTTGAATTCAAAACCGATAATCGTCCGTTGTTTGATTTTTCACTCGAAGAATTTTCGTATTGTAATATGACAACAACCGACATTACCTATGATCTTCATAACAGCAGATACAATGAAAATAATGTTATGACCGAATACGAAAAAACGTTTTCGGAAAAAGGATTTACCATTAATCGGGCAATTGTTCATATGCATGCTTGAAAACAAGGGTTGTTGTACTTCCGTACAGCAACCCTATTTTTAATTGCAAATTTGCCCACTGATGTTCATTTCTTATCACGCTTTAATGTGTTTTTAAAATACAAAACAATCAACGGCGTGGCAATAACTAAATAACATACAATCAAAAGAAGCACAAGATAAAAGCTGTTTCCTGTGAAAACATATTTTGTTTTAAAGCCGATCGAAAAAACAGCCACGACAACACTGATCGAAACGACGGCGAAAAACATATGTAAAAAATAACGTCCGATCGGAGAAATTTTATTGTTTGAAAGTATCAGATTAGACAATGCAATTGCCAAGGCTATAAAATAACACAAAAGACCCGAAAGAAAATTGATGTTCACAATATCCATAAACACATCAATAATACCGCAAATTAAAATCCATGAAAACGTAAAAATCGCGCAGCTCGGATAGAATATTTTACGAATGATAAATTGAATATTTTTCATATATGCCTCACACGGAACTGATCTGTAGCCTTTCGCTACTTGCTTTTTGATATTATACCATATCCGATAACACTTTTTCAAGTCCTATATTAGTTTTTTTGTAAAACTTCAAAAATTATATCCAAAGCCGAAAATTACACAGATTATCTTATTGACAAACCCGTTAAAAAACAGTATAATATATTATCTATATCTATGACTTATTAAAAGGACGATTGCAATGAAAAGAAGAGAAGCAAGAGAAGCGCTGTTTGTGCTGCTTTACGAAATGACATTTAACGCTCCGGAAGAACTGGAAGCAACCCTTGAAATTGCCAAAGATAACCGCGACATTGAGGATCCCTATATTCTTACCTCGATCCACGGTATATATGAAAATCTTAATTCTATTGACTCAGTAATCGAAGAAAATGCAAAAGGCTGGAAGCTGAACCGTCTTTCCAAGACGACTCTCTCGATTCTTAGACTTTCGGTATACGAAATGCTTTACGGCGAAATCCCCTATACCATTTCGATCAACGAAGCCGTTGAACTTGCCAAGAAATACGATCACGATCAAGCGCCCACATTTATCAATGGCATTTTAAATACCGTTGCCCAAAAGCACGGTCTTAAAGATCAAAAATGAGTTTCTTTCTCGGTATTGATACAAGTAATTATACAACGTCCTGTGCGCTTCTTGAAAACGGAAAGATTGTTAAGAATTGCAAACTTCCCGTAACTGTAAAAGCAGGAGAGCGCGGAGTCAGACAAAGCGATGCCGTTTTCTCACATATCAAAAATCTGCCTGAAGTTATGGCAATGATCGGAAAAATTAGCCCCGATGCCATAGGCGTTTCATTATCCCCCAGAGACGTTGAAGGTTCATATATGCCTTGCTTTCTTGCCGGATATGCCATCGCCTCATCTCTTGCCACAAGTATGAGCATTCCGCTGTATACATTTTCTCATCAGGCCGGACACGTCAGAGCAGCATTATATTCTGCTCAAAAAAACGATTTAGTTCATCAAAAACTGATAGCGTTCCATGTTTCAGGCGGTACGACCGAAGTACTATTCTACGACAATGGCAAAATAACCTGCATCGGCGGAACAAACGATATTAATGCCGGTCAATTGATTGACCGCACGGGTGTTAAGCTCGGGCTTTCTTTTCCTTGTGGAAAAGAGCTTGAAACGACCGCCGATTTTCAAGCAATGAAAACCGCCTGCATAAAGCCAATGGCATCAGTCAGAGGACTTACTTGCAATTTCTCGGGTCTTGAAAATAAAGTAGACGGCATGATACAAAATCAAACAAGTTCATCTATAATTTCAGCATTTGTTCTTGCCAGCATTGAAAAAACACTTTCTGCCTTATGCAACGAAATTATCCGCGTCTACGGAAAGCTTCCGATCATCTTTTCCGGAGGCGTTTCTTCGAACCGTTATTTGCAAAATAAGCTATCCGCTCAATTCGGCGCTTACTTTGCCGAGCCTCAATTTTCTGCCGACAACGCCGCGGGCATCGCATTGCTTTGCCAAGAAAGGTATGAACAATGTCACAAGACAAACTGATTCTGACCGTTACGCAATTAAACGAATACATCAAAAGCAAAATTGACTCCGACCAAACCTTATCAAACCTTTGGATTAAAGGCGAGGTCTCAAACTTCGTTCACCACAAAAGCGGTCATTTATACTTTACGCTGAAAGACGAAGGCTCTCTTGTTCGCGCCTTAATGTTTTCCTCCTCAGCCAACAAACTCCTCTTTAAACCGGAAAACGGTATGAAAGTCGTTATGCATGGAAGAGTCGCCTCCTATGTACGCGACGGTATCTATAATTTCTATGCAGATTCCATAGAGCCCGACGGCATAGGCGCTTTGTATATTGCTTACGAGCAGCTGAAGAAAAAACTCGATGCCGAAGGACTTTTCCGTCCCGAAAACAAAAAGCTGCTTCCAAAAATACCGACGCGCATAGGAGTAATCACCTCACCTACCGGTGCAGCTGTGCGTGATATAATCAACGTTATATCACGTCGTTTTCCTTATGCCAAAATCGTAATCTATCCTGCGCTCGTTCAAGGTGACGGCGCACCGCCTCAACTGATTGCAGGAATTCAACATTTCAACACAACCAATTCTGCCGACGTTATCATACTCGGGCGTGGCGGCGGTTCTATTGAAGACCTTTGGGCGTTTAATAACGAAGTATTAGCGCGTGAAATTTTCGCTTCCCGAATTCCTATCATTTCTGCAGTCGGACATGAAACTGATTTTACAATCTGTGATTTCGTTGCCGACAGACGCGCGCCGACACCGTCCGCCGCTGCGGAAATCGCCGTTCCCGAAACCGTAGAACTGCAAAGAAAGATATCCAATATCATCGGAAAAACCGCAATGCTTATTACAATGTCCTTAAATGATAAGCATAAGTCGCTTACCGCACTCGCCGACTCCAAAGCCTTGCGAAATCCCCTTCACATTCTGGATGAAAAGAAAACGCGCCTTATTTTCGATACCGAAAAATTAGAAAATGCCATTCGCAATTATACCCATCAAAAGAAAAACCTGTTTGATAAAAACGCATCCAAATTGGAGGCACTTAATCCTTTATCGGTGCTTTTACGCGGCTTTTCCGCCGTTTTTGGAAAAGAGGGAAAGCTTATTAAAAGTGTTGACGACGTCACTGTAGGAGACACACTTTCGCTCAGAACCGCAGACGGAACGATACGCGCCACCGTTAACGAGCTTCAACACAAAAATACGAAACAGACGTAAGATAAGAAGGGAAGATATTGCTATGTCCGTCGAAATCAATACCGAAATGAATTTTGAAAATGCCATTGCACGACTTGAACAGATTGTACGATCTTTAGAAAACGGATCGGCGCCGCTCGACGATGCGCTTTTACTTTTTGAGGAAGGTGTGCGCCTTGTTAAGCTCTGCAATGATAAGCTTGCGAATGCCGAAGCTCAAATCAAACTGTTAACGCAAACACCAAACGGTATGGTAGAAACAGATTTTCCACAAGGAACAGGAAGAAACGGAGTCACAAATGGCAATTAAAGAAAAGTTAGCATCCTACGCAAACCTGATCAATCAGACTATATCCGAATATCTCAATAAATCCGATAGCGATTTAAATCCACTCCTTGAAAGTATGCGCTACAGCGCCGAAGCCGGTGGAAAGCGTATTCGTCCTTTTTTGACGCTTTTGATTTGTGACGTACTTGGCGGTGATATTCAAAAAGCATTACCGTACGCCGTTGCCGTCGAGCTTGTTCATACCTATTCTCTCATTCACGACGACCTTCCGGCAATGGATAACGATGACTATCGTCGCGGCAAACCGACCAATCATAAGATTTACGGCGAAGCACGCGCTATACTGTCAGGCGATGCTTTACTCACGTACGCCTTTGAGGTTATCGCAAACAATAGTGCTATGTCAGACACTGACAATATCGAAGCCATACGCATGCTTGCCAAAGATTCCGGAGCTTTCGGTATGATCGGCGGTCAGGAAATCGACCTCGCCACCGAACAGCAAAAATCCTACGACACACTTGTAAAAATGCATCGCTTGAAAACCGGTGCTCTTATCTGCTCCGCCGCAAAACTGGGTGTACTTGCCGCAGGCTACGGTAACGATTCCAACGTACTTAACGCCGCCAAAGCCTATGGTGATGCTATCGGCTTAACTTTCCAGATCGTTGACGATATTCTGGATTATACCAAAACTTATATCGAACTTGGAAAATCCAACAGCGACGAAAGAAACGGAAAAACCACCTTTCTCACTTTTATGCGCCCTGAGGAAGCATTTGACAAAGCCGTCGGCATAACCGCCGAGGGAACACGAGCCATCGCCCCTTACGACCGAACCAAGGAGCTTACCGAGCTTGCCAGATTTCTTTTATTTCGTAATAAATAAAGATGCGTATTGATAAATATCTTTTTGAAAAAGGCTTATCTAAAAGCCGTTCCTACGCCGCAACAATGATTGAGGAAAATTTGGTTTACTGCAACGGTAAGCTTGTCAATAAGGCAGCATTTGACGTAACCGATAAAGATACGGTAGAAATTCGCGGTGAAGTATTAAAATATGTAAGCAGAGGCGGACTGAAGCTCGAAGAAGCACTCAAATACTTTAAAATTAACGTAAACAATTTCGTTTGCGCCGATATAGGCGCTTCTACCGGCGGATTCACCGATTGTCTTCTGCAAGCGGGTGCCTCTCGCGTTTATGCATTGGATTCAGGAAGCGGGCAACTGCATCCAACGTTAAGAAATAATCCCCGTGTCGTTTCGATGGAAAATACCAATGTGCGCTTTGTGAATGAAACCACATTACCCGAAAGTTGCGATATCGCCGTATGCGACGTATCCTTCATTTCACAAACTTTTTTACATCGCAATATTGCCGCACTGCTCAAAAATAACGGGATTTTTATTACACTCATAAAACCGCAATTTGAAGTAGGGAAGAATGGACTTTCCAAACACGGAATCGTCAAAAATGACGAATTACGTATAAAAGCACAAAATTGGGTTATTGCTTCTGCCACCGCCTGTCATTTTGATCTCATCGGTATGACGGATTCACCAATCCGTGGCGGAGACGGTAACTTGGAATATCTTGCCTGTTTTCAACTTCATAAACTCTAAGTATAACTTTATTAAAGAGGCCGTATATGAAAAAAATTATTATCATACCCAATGCGGCACGTGATCCCGATTTCGAGTATACAAAAATTGCAGAAACAACCTTGCTTGAAAAAGGGTTTTGCGTCACCCGATATGAACTTGAAACCGATTCTTTAAATGAGAATGACGTCTTTAAAGATGCATTTTCCATACTGGTTTTGGGCGGTGACGGAACAATTTTAAATGCCGCTCACATAGCTTCAAAATACGATCTTCCGATCCTTGCCGTTAATCTTGGCAAGCTCGGCTATATTGCACAACTCGAAAAAAATGACCTTTACAAGATTTCCGAAATCTTTTCACATGATTTTAACGTCGAAAAGCGCGCAATGCTTTCAATTAAGTTGTACCGAAATAACGCAGCGATTTTTGAAGATAACTGCATTCTTAACGATGTCGTCATCGGAAAAATGAATGGACACGGCATTATTGAAAGTGAACTTTTAGCAAACGGCACTCCCATCAATCATTATCGCGGAGACGGTATTATCATTGCTACTGCCACCGGCTCAACAGCCTATTCAATGTCAGCAGGAGGTCCTGTGATCGACCCCTTGCTCAGAATTATTGAAGTTACCCCTCTCGCAACACATTCATTGAAAGCGCGCCCGATCGTATTTTCCGACCGTCACACACTCGAAATACGAATTTGTCCCGCAAGCACCACCGCTTGTTTGACATTAGACGGTGAAACGACGATCCCACTTGAAACTGACGACTACGTAAAAATTGTAATCAGTGAATATACCACACAGCTCATCGCAAGACAAAATGATTTTTGCAAGGTTCTATATGAAAAAATGTCAGATCTCTAATCATATTAAGGAAGTGTGAATTCGTTGAAAAAAGACAGACAAAATGCCATTCTTGCCATTATCAGCAAGAATGAAATCGAAACCCAGGAAGAACTCACGGAAGAACTGAGAAAACACGGTTATACAGCCACACAATCCACGATCTCACGCGATATCAAAGAATTAAAAATCGTAAAAATTGCCGTTGATAATGACCGCTATAAATACGCCATAAAAACCGGGGAAACATCCGAAAGTAAGGCAAAATACCGCAATATTCTGATGGAAACAGTAACCTCTGTCGATTATGCGCAAAATCTTCTCGTGATCCATACCTATCCCGGTATGGCAAACGCTGCCGCGGCAGCAATTGATAGTATATTCCGACATGAGATTTTAGGAAGCATTGCAGGCGACGATACCATCATCGCCGTATTACATACAATGAATGAGGCAGACTCCACCTGCCAACGTATTCTTTCATTTTTGAACAACGAGCATTAATTCACCAAGCATTAATTCACCAAAGGAGTTTAAATATGCTGGCATCGCTACATATTGAAAACATCGCTATTATAAAAAAACTTGACGTTGACTTTACCGACGGCTTTACAGTATTAACCGGTGAAACCGGTGCTGGTAAATCCATATTGATCGACTCCATTGCATTTTTACTTGGAGCAAAAGCGCAACGCGAATTGATACGCTCAGGCGAAAACAAAGCATTGGTTTCCGGATTATTTACCAACCTGTCCGACGAGGTGAAAGCGTATTTAGCTTCTCAAGATATTACGCTCGACGATGACGACAATAGTCTGACTATTACCAAAACAATGACCACCGAAAACAGAGTTACTGTCAAGATCAACGGACAAAGCGTTACGTCAACCGTTGGAAGAACGTGTGGTATGTATCTGATTAACATTCACGGTCAACATCAGAATCAAACCTTGCAAAATCCGCAAAACCATATCCGATATCTCGATCGTTTTGCAGAAAATGATAGCGTATTAAAGTCGTATCAAAAAGAATACGCCGAAATGATGCGAATTCAGCGAGAACTTAAACGACTTACCGATAACGCACTTGAAAAAGAACGGCGTCGGGAATTACTTTTATATCAAATCAACGATATTGAATCTGCCGCACTCGAAGAAAGCGAAGAAGAACGCCTTAACACAAGAAAAAAACTTTTACAAAGTGCCAAACTTCTGCAAAAACACATCGTTACGGTATACCGATCACTTTATAAAAATCCCAAAAGCATTACCGCCGTACAGCTTCTTGAAAGCGCACAGGACTCAGTGGATAAACTTGGGGAATTTTTACCTGAAGTAAATGAATTTTCGGAAATGCTAGGAGCATTAGCCGCAGAAGCAGAAGAAATTGCCAAAAAAATTGTCAGCTTTATGCCATCCAATGCCGAAAATCCCGAAACGGAACTTGAAGAAATCAACGACCGCCTTGACATTATACGAAAATTAAAACGCAAATACGGCACGACCATTCATGAAATTCTTACCTATTTAGAAGATGCGCGCCGTCAATTATCAGAAATAGAAAACAGCGATAACACGGTGGCAACATTAACAAAAGAATATGATGTTAAAAAAGCTGTATTAAATAAGCTTGCCGACAAACTTCATGCCAAACGGAGCGAATGCGGAAATATCTTATCCCAAAGAATATGCGAAGTTTTATCCTATCTCGATATGAGCAAAGTTTCTTTTACGGTCCGTATCGAAACCAATGACGACCTTTCTTCTGACGGATATGATACCGTTGAGTTTTATATCGCAACCAATCCCGGCGAACCCATGAAGCCTTTGACAAAAATTGCATCCGGCGGTGAGTTATCGCGTATTATGTTAGCCATCAAATGCGTGCTTACTACCGCCGAAGAGGTTTCGACTATTATATTCGATGAGGTTGATACCGGCGTTTCCGGTAAAACGTCTCAAAAAATCGGCTTCAAACTCCACGATCTATCCCAATCGACGCAAATCATTTGTATTACACATGCAGCGCAGATTGCTGCTGTCGCAGATCAGCATTATCTCATTTCCAAATTTGAAAACGAAGGAAGAATGCGTACTACGCTCATTCCTCTTGATACTGAGGGCAGAATTGAAGAGATCGCTCGCATTATCGGCGGTATCAACGTAACTGAACAAATACGAGCGACCGCAAGAGAAATGCTTAACATCGTTGAAAAAACAACTACATGATATTGCAATGTTGTGAATTATAACTACTATTATCATAAAATAAAGGAGAATAAACCATGGGACTTTATCAGGAATTTATCGATCGCGGTCTGATCGCACAGTGTACAAACGAGGAGGCAGTCAGAGATCTTCTCGACAATCAGAAGGTTACTTTCTATATCGGATTTGACCCGACCGCAGATAGCTTGCATATCGGTCACTTTATTCAGATGAAAATTATGGCGCATATGCAAAAAGCAGGTCACACGCCTATTGCATTATTTGGCGGCGGCACAGGTATGATCGGAGACCCGTCCGGCAAAAGCGATATGCGCAAAATGCTCACAAGAGAAACGATTGCCCATAATATAGAATGCTTTAAAAAGCAGATGGCAAAATTTATTGACACGAGCGATAATAAGGCGTATTTTGTTAACAACGGCGATTGGCTTCTGAACTTAAACTACGTTGATTTTCTTCGTGAAGTCGGCGTACACTTTTCCGTAAACAAAATGCTTACTGCCGAATGCTACAAATCGAGAATGGAAAACGGACTGACATTCCTTGAATTCAACTATATGATTATGCAGGGCTACGACTTCTATCGTCTTTACAAAGATTACGGCTGTATTCTCGAGCTTGGCGGCGATGATCAGTGGTCGAACATTCTTGGCGGTGTTTCGCTTTGCCGTCGTAAAGAGGGCAAGGAAGTTTACGGTCTTACCTTCAACCTTCTCCTCAACAGCGAAGGCAAAAAGATGGGCAAAACCGAAAAAGGTGCCGTATGGCTCGATGCCGAAAAAACCTCTCCTTACGACTTCTTCCAATATTGGCGCAATATCGCTGATGCCGATGTTATCAAATGCATGAAGATGCTTACATTCCTGCCTCTTGAAGAAATCAACGAATACGCCAAGCTTGAAGGCAGTGATATCAATAAAGCCAAAGAAATACTCGCTTATGAGATCACAAAACTCATTCACGGCACGGAAGAAGCAGACAAAGCTCTTGCAACCGCACGTCAGGTATTTGCCGCCGGCGCAATCAGCGACGATATGCCCACGACCGAACTTTCCGAATCTGATTTCACAGACGGCAAAATCACCGTTGTTGATATGATGATAAAATCGGGGCTTGCACCCAGTAAGGGTGAGGCGCGTCGCTTGATCCAGCAGGGTGGCGTTACGCTTTGCGGTGAAAAAGTTACAAAGACAGATGCATCTATTGAAGCATCCGCTTTCGAAAGCAACGAAATCGTTATCAAAAAAGGAAAAAAGGTCTATCACCGTTTTACAAGAGGTTAATGATGTTAGCTGACTACCTTGCAAAGGAAAGTAGTTTAAACACCTTAGCGTATCAACTAGACGAGCCACTTGCTCCCCATTCCACTTTCGGAATCGGGGGGCAGTGCGACTATTTTGTCAGACCTTTTACCGAAGATGCTCTTGTTCGTCTTATAACATATTTAAAAAAGTCCAATATTCGTTATACAGTAATAGGAAATGCCTCCAATTTATTATTTGACGATGACGGATATCGAGGTTGCATTATTTCCACCAAAGGATTGCGTGAAGCCTTAATTCAAGATGAAGAAATCACCGTTTCATGCGGATATTCCTTAATTGCACTTTCTTCGCTTGCGCAAAAAAACGCTCTATCGGGTCTCGAATTTGCTTGTTCGATCCCCGCAACCGTAGGTGGTGCCATTTATATGAACGCAGGCGCTTACGGTGGAGAGATGAAGGATATCGTAACGACCGTCAGATATCTTTCGAACGACGGTCTCATTTTGGAAACGGCCGACCATCAATTTGCATATCGGCATTCATCGTATCAAACCGACGAGCGTGTAATCCTATTATGCCGTATAAAAATGACGCGCAAGGATCCCAACGTAATTCTTCAAACAATGCAAGAATTTAAAAAAAGACGAGAAGCGAACCAGCCAACACGCGAAAAAAGCGCCGGAAGCGTTTTTCGTCGAGGAGAAAACTGTATTCCCGCTAAACTGATTGACGAAGCAGGACTCAAAGGTTTATCGTGCGGCGATGCCGTAGTATCATTAAAGCACGCAGGCTTTATTATCAATCGAGGCACGGCTACGGCACACGACGTGCTAAATTTGATCGATCGTATTCGGTCTATTATTTACAAAAATTACGGCGTGCAATTGTATTGCGAATTACGGTATATTCCGGCAACGTAGTGCAACACCGCACAATTTTAAAACATAGGAGGGAAGTCTGACGTGTCATTTTCATCCGACGTTAAAATTATGCTTTCCGGGCTACCAGTAAAAAAAAATTGTTGTAAAAAAGCGCTTTTGCTCGGTATTTTATGTACGCATTCCAATATTGAAGCGCAATCGGTTGAATTCAGTACGGACAACGAAAAAGTATCCTCACTTACGTCCTGGCTTTTTCGTCAATGCTATGGCATCATCCCATATTACGAAACGACAAGCTCTATTGGCGGCACTGTTTCCTACTATAAAATGAAAGCCATTGACATCGAAAAAAATATAGGTATCATCACTGATATTCAAACCGTACTGAGCGGTGCTTCTGACAGTTTATCCTGTGCTAACTGTCTTTCCTATTTTGGACGCGGTCTGTTTCTGGCAAGCGGCACCGTTAATGATCCTTCAAAAAAAGGCTATCATCTTGAAATGCTCTTTAAAAACGAAACTATACGTAGTCATGTTGTCAAACTGCTGTCAGAGCTAGGGCTTACTCCCAAAACAACCAATCGAAAAGGTTCATTGTCAATCTATTTTAAAAACAGCGGTGATATTGAGGATTTTCTCACAGTTATCGGCGCGCCGCACGCCGCTCTTGATTTAATGAACGTCAAAATTATGCGCGATATACGCAACAACGAAAACCGTCGCTCCAACTGCGACGCCTCCAATATATTCCGTTCAACCGGCGCTGCCGATATTCAACTGCGCGCCATCAAAAAACTGATGGAATCGGGAAGACTGTCGCTATTATCTGCTGATCTGCAAAAAACGGCAATGATTCGCTATGAAAATCCTGAGTGCAATCTTATAGAAATCGCATCACTTCACGAACCTCCGTTAACAAAATCAGGCGTTAATCACCGACTCCAAAGAATTGTCGCATTTGCGGGCGAGGAAGAATAAAAAAAGAAAGGAGCTTGTAATATGCAGAATTTCGTTCATCTGCACCTTCACAGCGAATATTCACTACTTGACGGTGCATGCCGCATTCAGGATATTCCCCAAGCGGCAAAAGAAGCCGGTCATACCGCCGTTGCCATCACCGATCACGGTGTTATGTACGGTGTCGTTGATTTTTACAAAGCGTGTAAAACCGAAGGCATTAAACCCATTATCGGGTGTGAAGTATACGTTGCCGAAAATTCACGCTTTGACCGTATTCGCACACAAAGCTTCTTCAACTCTCACCTTGTTCTTCTTGTCAAAAATGAAATCGGATATCGCAATCTGATCTATCTCGTTTCTAAAGCGTATACAGAAGGCTTTTATATGAAACCAAGAATTGATATGGAGCTTCTGAAGGGCCATTCAGAAGGGCTTATTTGCCTTTCCGGTTGCCTTTCCGGTCGTATCAGCCGGGCAATATTGCAAGACAATATTGCTGAAGCAGAGCGCCATGCGCTTGAATTACTATCAATTTTCGGAAAGAATAATTTTTACATTGAATTGCAAAATCATGGCATTCCGGAGCAAAAAACCGTCAATGCCGCCGCTATTGCAATTGCAAGAAAATACGGAATTTCACTTGTTGCTACCAATGACGTTCATTATATAAAAAAAGCAGATGCCGAAACCCAAGCCATACTCATGTGTATTCAAACGGGAAACAAATTGAATTCCGCCGATGGCATTGGCTTTGATACCAATGAATTTTATTATCGCTCGACAGAAGAAATGACGACTTTGTTCCAAGAAGTTCCAGAAGCCGTTACCAATACTCAGACAATTGCCGATCGCTGTAATTTTGAATTTGAATTCGGTGTTAACAAGCTTCCCATATACCACGTTCCTGAAGGATATACACCGAAACAATATCTTGAAATGCTTGCAAGAAAGGGTCTTGAAGAAAAGATTGCAAGCGGGGAAATTACCTTTACTGACGAAAGAACGCTTGACGACTACAAGACGCGAATTCTTTACGAGCTTCTTGTTATCTCTAAAATGGGATACGATCAATACTATCTGATCGTATGGGATTTTGTGAACTATGCCAGAACGCACGACATTGCTGTCGGACCGGGCAGAGGATCGGGTGCAGGCAGTCTGATTGCTTATCTGATCGGCATTACCGAAGTGGATTCCATTCGCTACAAATTGCTTTTTGAACGCTTTTTGAACCCCGAACGCGTATCTATGCCCGACTTTGATATTGACTTTGGCGACGATAAACGCGATCTGGTAATCGACTACGTTACCGAGAAATATGGAAGCGATCACGTTTCACAAATTATTACCTTCGGTACGCTTGCCGCAAAGCAAGCAATCCGTGACGTCGGCAGAGCGCTGGATATGCCTTATGCCGAAGTTGACAAGATTGTCAAAATGCTTCATCATTCCAAAGCAACCAAACTCAACGATCTCATAACAGACGAACTCCGCGCGCTTTGTAAAACATCTCCCGAAGTTGATAATCTGATCGAAAAAGCCAAAGCGCTTGAAGGTATGCCGCGCAATATTTCTACACATGCAGCGGGCGTGATTATCACCGCCGAACCTCTTATTTCCCACGTTCCGATGGCAACAAGCGGCAATGTCCTGTTAACACAATATAATATGACAAATGTCGCTTCTCTCGGTCTCTTAAAATTTGATTTCTTAGCTCTCCGCAACCTGACGATCATCGACCGAGCAGAGAAAGAAATCAGAAAACACGATCCGTCGTTTAACATCAAGCTCATTCCCACAGACGACAAAGACACCTTAAGACTGATTGCACAAGGACAAACAGCGGGGGTTTTTCAGCTTGAATCAGCAGGACTTAAACGACTGCTTTTCAATATGAAGCCGCGTAACATCGAAGAAATCACCTTAGCGATTTCGCTATATCGCCCCGGACCGATGGAATCCATCCCAAAATACCTCGAAAATCGCGCACATCCCGAGAAAATCAGCTATTCGATCCCTCTGCTCAAAGATATTCTGGACGAAACCTGCGGCATTATTATCTATCAGGAACAGGTCATGCAAATCTGCCGTAAAGTAGCAAATTTCTCTTACGGCAAAGCCGATATCATCCGCCGAGCCATGTCTAAAAAGAAAGGGGAAGAAATCGAACGGGAACGCACCGCATTTTTAAAAGGCGCAAAAGACAATTTCATTCCCGAAAAAGATGCAATTGCATTATTTGACGAAATGTCCAATTTTGCAAAGTATGCTTTCAACAAGAGCCATGCCGCATCCTATGCTTTTATCTCTTACCGTACAGCCTACCTGAAAGCTCATTATCCATCGGCATATTACGCTTCGCTTTTAACGTCTGTCATGGGGAATAACACCAAAATCGCCGAATATATCAACGATTGCTCCAAACAGCGTATTCGTGTTCTTCCGCCGGATATTAACGAAAGCTTGCGAGATTTTGCCGTATGTATGGATCATATCCGTTTTGGGCTTGTGGGAGTAAAGCATATCGGCTATTCTTTCGTAGATCAAATCGTGCAAGAAAGAAGCAAAGCTCCCTTCAGTTCATTTATTGATTTCGTGGAACGAATGTTAAAATACGGTCTGACTAAACAGCAGGCAACTGCTTTGATCAGCGTAGGCGCTTTTGACTCGCTTGGCATATCGCGAAGCAAACTCTTTGCTTCGTCTGACGAAATTCATAACCGTTTATCCGATGTCGCCGACCGTAATTTGTCGGGACAAACCGATCTCTTTAGCGCCATGCTCGGAAACGATGCGCCGCCAAGTTTCGTCTTCGAATATCCTGACGTTGAAGAACTAACAATAAAGCAACTGTTACAGCTTGAAAAGGACAGTATCGGCATTTATCTTTCGGGAAATCTTCTGGATGATTATACCGAAGATATCAAATCCCGTCATTACACACCAATTGCTAACATTCTGACTGCCTTCGATGAAAACTCCGATGAATACGGTGCTATGCAGGATAAAGATACGGTGTCAATCGTAGGTATCGTTCATAAAATAACACGCAAAAACACAAAAAATTCAGAAACGATGGCTTTTGTTACGGTAGAGGATTATCTTGGTGAAATGGAAATCCTTATTTTCCCGAATCTTTACCGTAAATCCGCAGAATTTCTGACGACGGATACGGCACTCTTTATTACGGGTACGTTATCGTCACGCGAAGAAGAATCGGTTAAACTTCTGGCACAACATATTTATCCGTTGGTGCCCAATACGCGCTATCAGAAACACGTTCCCGAATGGAAAAACGAACGGGAACCCGAAAGCTTCCAACAACCAAAACAGATCTTTCTGCGTTTTGACTCCTTTAACTCCACGCCCTATCAAGAAGTTATAAAAATCATTCCGAAAATTCCTACAAACGGAGTAACAGAAGTCATACTTTACAACAAAGAAACACAAAAATATCAAAAATTGAGCAACCGCAAGCTTTTGATAACTCCAGCCGTCATACAAATGCTTATCAAAGTTTGTGGCAAAGACAACGTAATTTTGCGTTAATAGGACTAAAAAAATACCGTTTTGCCGATACTGTTTTCTAAGAGGTGATTTTTATGAAAACAAAGAGCAGAACGGTATTTTTTTCATTATTAATTACGGGATGTATTCTACTAACAATACTCATTCTTGCGGTAATCGGATTATGGCTATATCTCACCTACGGAATTGATTCCTCGCTTGACAAAATAACGCTTCTGTCGCAAAATGAAGGCACACCATCCAAGCTTTACGCAATTAACTCCGACGGCTCCCTTATTCCATACGGAGAAGGTCAAATATCACTCGGCACGAATTACGATTATGCTTCGATAGATACTATTCCGGATGATCTTATCAACGCTTTCATTGCCATTGAAGACAAACGATTTTATGATCATATCGGATTTGACTATATTACCACCACAAAAGCGGTTTTTAAATATATTTTTTCAAAAGGCGGCTCTCCGGGTGGATCAACAATCACACAACAGCTTATCAAAAATTTAACAGGCAATGATGAAATCTCCATTAAACGCAAATTGACAGAAATTCTGATGGCTGTTAAACTTGAAAAAATCATGTCCAAAAATGAAATTCTTGAATTATATTTGAATTCCATCTATCTTTCACAAGGAACCTACGGCGTATCAGCTGCTGCCAAGCTATATTTCAATAAGGAAGTTTCCGAATTAACGCTTATTGAATCCGCCGCTATTGCCGCTATTACACAAGCACCTACAAAATGGGATCCCATTTTAAATCCTGAAAATAACGCATATCGAAGAAATATTATTTTAAAAGAAATGTACAAATCAGGAAAGATCGACAGTCAAGCTTTTAACGAAGCACACGAACAAACGCTCGAATTAACTCCCTGTTACGACAATATAGCTATACAAACAAGCTCTTGGTACACAGATGCCGTTATCAATGAAGCAATAACTCTATTAGAATCATCATTGAACGTATCGCGAAAGGTTGCTGAGCATCATATTTTCCGCGGAGGATATCAAATTATCGTTGCCGTCAATCCCACTCTCCAGGAATATCTCGAACAAGTTTATCTTAACGAAACTCTGTTCTCAACGGATATGGCACAATCCTCCTTCGTAATCTTGGATGCACAAAACGGCAACGTATTGGCGCTTGTCGGCGGGGTTGGTGAAAAAACAGCAAGCCGTGTTCTAAACCGCGCAACACAAACAATACGTTCTCCGGGGTCAGCGATCAAACCGCTATCAGTCTATCTACCCGCAATAGAAAAAGGCGTGCTGACTTACAGCACCGTGATAGACGATATTCCACTGTATTTTGATAATAACTATGATAAAAGCGGATGGCCTAAAAATGCCAACGGACTGTATCAGGGTCTTGTAAATATCGAAAAAGCTATCGCATCGTCACTCAATACGGCTTCAGTTACGCTACTTGAAAAGGTTGGTTTGGAATACGCGCATCAGTTTTTAAAAGAAGAACTCGGAATATCAACGTTAACCGATAATGATTTTGGACTTTCCGCTCTTGCTTTGGGCGGAATGGAAAAGGGAACAACACTGCTTGAAACGACAGCCGCATATACGCCGCTCGCCAACAGCGGTATATATTCAGGTGCAAGATGCGTCATTTCCATTGTTGACAACGGCGGTAACACCATTGTTGACAATCAACCTAAGCAAAAAGTGGTTTGTTCCGAAGAAAGTACTCAAATTTTAACCAAATTATTACAAAACGTTATTACACGCAGTGACGGAACAGCATATAACGCAGTTTCAAAACTTCTAAACTACTCCGAGGCAGCAGGGAAAACAGGAACAACCAGCTACAACTACGACCGTTGGTTTATCGGCTATACGCCGCTTTGTGTAGGCGGAATCTGGCTTGGTTATGATGAACAACAATCGCTCGAGAATATTAACGGAAAAGCTCATATCAGGATATGGGATGATATTATGGCAAAAGCTCATCAGATCCTAAACGCAAGTACGACTAAGACAACCTTTTCCGACGATTGCCTGATTGAGACCAAATTTTGTATTTATTCAGGAAAACTCGCAGCCGAATCGTGTTATCTTGATCCACGTCAAAACGCCATTGATGTTGGATATTTTACACGCGACACCATACCGACCGAATATTGCGCCACTCATGTCAGTATAAAATACTGTCAGGCAGGAAAAGGCGTGGCTGGAAACGCCTGTCCAAACGAATCTCTCACATCCGTAGGATTACTTTTAATATCACGCTCTTTCCCAATACCGATAACTATTCAAGACAGCGAGTATACCGCTATGACGCTGCCTGAAGAATATACCCCATTTATCGACTTAAAAGAGCCTTATTACAAATATTATGTACCGCATAGTATCAATATTGGAAACAGCGGAAATAATGCCGTGTTTAATCGGTTTTGTCAACTGCATCCACCTACACTAGATGCAAATTCAACCCCATCTGACTAAAAACAGATGGGGTTTCTTGCAAAAAAGTATTGAAATATTAAAAATTATATAGTATAATTAGCGAAGAGGTGAAATATATGATTACAATTGGATTAACAGGCACATCGGGAAGTGGTAAAAGTTATGTTGCACAAATCTTTGCGGAATATAAGATCCCCACAATTAATGCCGATCATATCGTTCACACACTTTACGAAACGCAAAACGACTGCACCTTACTTTTAAAAGAACGCTTCGGCAACGATATTCTCAACTCTGATCACAGCGTTAACCGCAAAGTACTTGGAAAAATCGTATTCAATAACCGCGCGCAATTAAAACTCTTAAACGAAACAGTGCACCCATTTATCATAAAAGAAATAAAAAATCAAATTCAACAAGCACAAAATAAGTCTGTAAAAGCTGTTCTCATTGATGCTCCACAACTGTTTGAAGCAAAACTCGACAGTGAATGTGACTATATCATCGCTGTTATTGCGGATGAAACCACGCGCATCCAAAGAATCGCCACACGCGATCATATCAGTGAAAATGATGCAAGAAAACGACTTTCTCATCAATACAGTGATGATTTTTTCAAAAAAAACTCTCATTTCTGTATCTATACTTCACTTGAAGACAACGTGCAAGAACAGATACATACTATACTAAACGCCATAGGATTTTTATGAGTAACGAAAAATACGAACAAATAAACGCCAATAAAAAAACCACATCATCGACCCCGAAAAGGTCGATCCAAAACACATCCGAAATTAACGTTTTTAATACTCAAAATACACGAACCAACTCCTCGAATCATGCATCTACCCACAAAAAATCCGTTTCCGGTAAAAACAAATCAACAACTACAAAGAAAAAGAAAAATACCCCGAAAAGAAATCCTACTGTACATAAATTTTTTAATTTCGTTGAAAAAAATTTTACCCCGATTTCACTGATTGTCGTTGCCGCACTTATTATCGTCTGTATTTTTCTGATTGGAGCAATATGCGGGTTTAAACTACACCAAACACTGCAAAAGAAAAATCGCATAGAAAACTTTGCAGAATACATCGAAAAAGCGTCTGAAGAATTTGACGTTCCGTATGATATTATATATGCTGTCATTGAAACAGAAAGCAGCTTTGATCCCTATGCCGAATCAAGCAGTAAAGCTCGAGGTTTAATGCAAATTACAGAACTCACACTTACGGACATTAATCAGAATCTCAATACCAATTATTCAATACGTGATTTGTTTGATCCCGAAATCAATATTCGCCTTGGAACGTCCTATCTTGCCCGTCTGTATGAACGCTTTGGAAATTATGATACGGTCTACGCTGCTTATAACGCAGGACCTACTATAGTTTCCGAATGGTTAAAAGATGAAAACTATTCGACCGACGGAAAAACGCTCATTCACAATGAAATCCCATATGAAGAAACAAAACGCTACGTAGAAAAAGTAAACGCATTTCGTGATAACTACTTGGCGAAACAAAACTGATACTATAATATCCATTATGGAGGTAAATTATGTCATACACCAAAGAACAGATTTCCGAACTCAAGGACACAATTCTATTCAAAAAGAAAAACGTCTATGAAAGCCTCAACGAAACCGAACTTGACAAAATGGAAGAATTTTGCAAGGGTTACATGCGTTATCTTGATGCTTCCAAAACTGAACGCGAAGCGGTAAATGAGGGAATAGCGCTTGCTAAAGCAAAAGGCTTCCGCGAGTATCATTTTGGCGATGTGGTTAAAGCCGGCGATAAATTTTATTTTAATAACCGCGGCAAAGAACTTCTTTTATTCATTATCGGATCGGAAAACATTGAAAACGGTATCCGTATCTCAGCTGCCCACGTTGATTCCCCCCGTATCGACTTAAAACAGCATCCGCTTTATGAAGATGCCGGCATGGCATTCTTCAAAACACATTATTACGGCGGCATCAGAAAATATCAATGGACAGCAATTCCGCTTGCCATTCACGGTACGGTAATGAAAAGCGACGGATCGATCATTGATATCATCATCGGCGAAAATGATACTGATCCCGTATTCTATATTGACGACCTGCTCCCACATCTTGCCAGAAGTCAATCCGCCCGTCCGCTCGGTGATGCCATTCAAGGCGAGCAACTTAATATTCTGGTTGGCTCTAAACCCTTAAACGGCGACGGAGAAGTAAAGCTCGCTATCATGAAGCTCCTTAACGAAAAATACGGTATTATTGAATCCGACTTTATTTCCGCCGAACTTTCGATGGTGCCCGCATTCAAATCCCGTGATGTCGGTTTTGACAGATCACTCATCGGCGGTTATGGACACGATGACCGCGTTTGCGCTTATCCCGCCATTGCCGCTATTCTTGAACAGGAAAACCCCAAGCATACGCTTATGGCAATTCTTGCCGATAAAGAGGAAACGGGAAGCGGCGGCGCAACCGGTATGAAATGCTACATATTCCTTGATCTTATTGCTTCCCTTGCTCAGGCTCTCGGCGCAAATGAATATACCGTTCGATACAATTCCAAGTGTCTTTCCGCTGACGTAAATGCGGCCTTTGATCCGAATTTCTCTGACGTATACGAATCCCGCAACGCATCGTATATTAACCGCGGTGTCGTTATGACAAAGTATACGGGATCAGGCGGAAAAAACGGTACTTCGGATGCAAGCGCCGAGTACGTTGGATTTGTCCGCAATATGTTTGATAAAGCAGGCATCGTGTGGCAGACGGGCGAACTCGGCAAAGTTGATGCCGGCGGCGGCGGTACTGTTGCTGTATACATCGCTGAAAAGAATATCGACGTCGTTGACCTCGGCGTACCTGTTCTTTCTATGCACGCGCCCTATGAAGTTATTTCAAAAGCCGATATTTACATGGCATATAAAGCATTCTGCGTTTTCTGCGAATAATCGAGCAGAAGGCTTTCCATTACTTGAGAAGCCGCCCTCTCACACCACCGTGCGTACCGTTCAGTACACGACGATTCAATCATAAATCGTGCAGAGACTTGTATGCCGACCTCTTACAGTTCGTTGTTACTACGGATTTTTCCGTCTGCAAGACCTCCTCGGGCAAGCGTTACCACCTCCAACTCATCTGCTGCAGTTACACCTTGAACTTCGGGCAGTGCCCTGACTCCACGAAACTTTGTTTCGTGGAGTCCTCGGGATTTGGACTTTGTTTTGTGAAGGAAACTCGTCTGTTTCAAGTTGCCTTATATGCAGTTTCTGTTCGTCAGACCAAGGCTTTGCCTTAGGCTTCCTTCAAACTCCACCTCAAGACGGACGCTCCTGCCCTTGGTTAACAGTTCCTACTGCCAGGTCTGTAGCAGATTTTCACCGACAAGTTGTACCGCGTGCCGAGCGCACCATCATAAAGCGCCTGATATTTTTAGAATATCAGGCGCTTTTAGTATAAATCTCTTGCAAACGTCAAAACTTTTAAAGTAAATATTACTGCGAGAGGAGAACACCGAATGAAAACCAAATTACTGCCACGAAAAAAAACAAGCAAAACATGCACAGCGCTACTCATATTTGCCGCAATCGGCGGAACATGCGCCCTAATTGCTTTGCATCTGAAAAAACAACGACAGCTGCTTTGTCAAAAAGCCTCACATCCTACCCATATCACTACAAAAACAGCATCACGACCGTATTCTGCCGGCTGTCAAAACATCGGGCAAAATGAAACTACGCCCGGCAAAACGAGTATTAGTGCTAATTCATCCGAATGGGAACGCGGAATTTCCTGACAACGCAAGACAAAATTAACACAAACTGACAAAAGGGAATTGACGAAATCAATAATATATGTTATAATAAAATAGTAATTCAAAGTTGAAAGGAGGTACAGCGTATGGCACTGCAATTTTTGTACTCATCTTGGATAGAAAACGACATTGAAACCATTATTAAGCTTGCATCTGACGGTGTTGATCAACAAGATATAGAATATATACTGCAAGTCGTAGGTATCACAGATCATTACGATAGCTTACCGCACGACGAGGAAAACAAAGACCTTACCAATACGCTGTATCTCAAGCTCCCATCATCGCCGTATGCCATTATCCGAACAGGCTGTTATTCTGTCAATAACACCTCACAGGAACGTAATTTCATTATCCATGCTTATATTCAGGAAAGCGGCGAAGAAATTGCACCGATGCTTTATGCCATCAATAACTGTTTCCGCATTTCGTTAAGTGCTGAAGAACAAAAACAGTTAATGACATATACTAACCTGCCTATAACGCCATTGCCACGTCCGCAATTCAAATTAAGTCAAGCTGAAATCAGAAAATTTTTTTCTCATGGACGTCTTCGCACCTTGGCATGCCTTTTGCAAGCCGTAATTGATTCATATGGAAATCACCGCACAATCATACTGAACGATAATTATCATTCACTCAAATATTGGTTTTTTGGTATACATAGCTGTTTGCCCAAAAACCTGACAAATTGCCTTACCTATACTACGTATGCTTTTCACAAACCGGACGACTGTGTATTAATCTGCTCAGCACCTGAACATAGTATAGATTTTGATGCGCTTGCAGCGGAAGGCAACTTCGTCATTGATAATCTTGACGATATCGGCTGCGGCGATATTGAATCAGCAAATTATTCCAATCTGATCGTTCATGAGTTTTGGAAAGACATCAATCAACTACCCGAGCTTCTCGAAGGAATCGAAGGATTGATGGATACCTACGGATTAAATGTCGCTACTGCGGCAGGTCTGTATAAACTCATTGAATTCGATTTTAATTGGTTCAACAGTGCTCATGAAATACACTATTTTCTCGGTAAAATCGGAACGATTGATAAAGACTCCCTTGAAATGATATCCCACAAGCTATGGGAAGCTTTTATCTCGCCTGACTTCAAATTTAAATTAAACGTCGATAATCTGCCCATACTTGCGTATATGTTCCGCAACACAAATGATACCATCCGATGGGAGATCATTGAATATATTGACACACACAGGGAAACACTCGGTCTTCAGCAAAATAATTCCTTTGACACAATGTATGACGAAATTTCTGATAAACTCTCCTTTATCAAAGAATTTATCCCAATCACGTTAATGCAAGAAGAACGCCTTTGTGAATACTGTGAAAACCGAAACTCGACTCCTGCTGAATCAGCCACCTTCTTATACATTATCATCGAGAACTATGACGCTTACAAAGAAATTTTTCCGGAAGAGAAACTACACGACTATGCTATCTATCTTTTCGAACGTATCTTAAAACAAAACGCGTTAGCTATTGCACAAGCTATATGCACAAAAGCCCAAACTCTTCCTTATGATTTTTTACGTTACGTACTCATTCAAGGCATACTGAATGATGCAAACGACCTTGACAGTGAACAGACAAACAAACTTCGTCTTGACGACGAATTTGTATACAGTATTGCACGACTCTTAATCACAAGGGATGCTTCATTAGCGCTTGAACTTGTTAAGAATCACGCAAGAGAGGGTAAATACAGAGAAAACACCTTGAAACTCTATAATGCACTTTGTCATGATTTTCCTCAGGAAACCGCTGAGTTTGATGATGCTCTTCACGAAAGAGCCGTCTATGCCGATTTCGTTACAGACTCTGTTTTCTATAAATTCTCATCTTTACAAAATACAACGCTCGAAGAACTTTTGAGTTTTTTTGAGAAATATTATATCACAGAAAAAGATAGACATTCCTTCTTTATACCTAAACTTTCACAGCATCTTCAAAGTCAGATTAACGTATTAAGCATTGAAACCTGCGATTATTTTTTGAAAATCCTGGCTTCATCCCCACAAAACCAACCATGTAATAAGCTGTTTATTTATCTGGTTAAATATTTATCCAAGCTACCGGCGATTGATCTCTTTGATTATTATCATCAGAATATCGAATCCTTCCAACAAATTCAACAACAAATCGCGTTAAATAAAATCAATATCCCCTGCAACTTCAAAGCTACTTGTGTTTTGATCTATCTTACTCAAATTCTGTATGAAGATGACGCACTTTATGATGATCTTTTGCGTAAACTGATCGAGTATCGTATACACGAGTTTATCCTATCCGACACTGTAACCATCGAATACGGTCATCTCTTGCTGGATAAACTATTGAAACTATCTCAAAAACTTTCTGCAAATCAATTATCCGTTTTGACTAATAAAATTCTGTATTCACTTTGTCAAACAGAAAAGGGAAATATCTGGTTTGAAGATGCGTGGAAAAATAAACTCATTCACTCTCCTCGCTCACTCTATCCGCTTACAGCCCATCTACTGATTACGGCAGAAAAAAAGGGGCAACCCGTATGGAATACGCAAACTGAGCAAATCCTTGATACAATACCGTCCAAACAACGAAAAAGTATATACCGCTCTTTCCTCAGTTATGTTAATAATACCGAAAATACAGCTTTATTGAAGAAAATTCTGACAAAAAGCTACTGCCAACGGAGCTCTCTCATAAAATGTATTTTCACCCGTCCTAAACAGAGACTTTTCCGAAATCTACCATAATATGTAACGCCAATATATAATACCCCGAGAAAACACTTCTCGGGGTATTATCGTTATACAAGCGAATAATCTCACATGCCACCCCACTCATAACTAACTCATAAAAATTTTTAGGAATGTTTAAAACAATGGGCGGACACACAAAAAAATTACTCTATATCTTCTATTGCATTGATTATCATATCATCTTCAAGATAAGACCTGTACTTTGGGTTACTCAAAATAGTATCTTGCAAAGACTGCTTGAGGTTGTCGCAACAAGGTTTAAAGGATAAATAAGTAATTCCACCTCCAAGCACTCCACCGACTACAGGTATTGCTTTTTTGAAGAACCCTGCGAAGACTTCCTTTGTCATTTTAATGCCAAACCATTTTGCAACACTTTTAACAATGGGATAGATTGTTCCTTTTGTAAGCGCTTTTTTAAGAAGTTGTTTTTCTGCGCCAACACCCAATGCTTTTGCCATAGCCTTCAAAGCATTGTTGGCACCCGCGGTTCCGTACATAACGCCAAGGCAAATAATCAGCGTATTCAATGTTCCATCGTCAAATTTGTTGCCTTGTTCTTCTGTGTCTATTTGAGGAAAACCATAAAGGTACAGAAGTTTTTGTGTGGCTCTCAACAGATAACCATAATACTGTGCAATATCAGCAGGGATGGTTGCAACCATAGCCCAACCACCCGGTACACCGAGAGCTGCGGAAATTCCCGAAACACAATTTCTCTCCAATTTGATTACTTCATCTGCGATTTTATCAATCACTTTTACGGGGATTTTTGCTTTCATCGGAGACTCTGCAATTGCTATATCGATAACCTCTTGAGGATATAACTTAAAAAGCTGTTTTTGGAGAAATTCGTCTCTATTGATTCTGATTCCGGGAATCCTCAAGCCTTTTATGATAACATCTTCAATATCGATTTCACCGTTTCCGTTTTCGTCAATTGCATTGATGATAGCAATTTTAGCTTTTGGCAATCCTTTTTCCGTTGTTTCAAGTGTTTCGTCTATTATTGAATCTGTATGCATTTTTTCTTCAGTTACCATATATTATCTCCTGTGTTTGAAAAATTCATAAGTGATTTTGTTAATAATTTTCTACAGAACAAGCGTAAAAACCACCGAAAAGATTGATCTTATGCCTGCAAGCTGTAATTATTCGGTGCTTTTATAGTGCTTTATAATGCGCGAATGTACAAAAAAGTGCCCAAATTACAATCCTAACAACTGTTTTTTCTTTGAAGCAAGTACTTCTTGAAAAGTTTTATACTTATTTATGTAAAAATAATCCCATTTTATATCCCCCGTTCTGAAATAAAAAAAGTGCGCACAACCGAAGTCATACGCACCGAAAAACGCAAACCCCGATTGCTGCGAAACAAACTTTAACAGAATGGGGATATAAATCTTGCCAACCCTACCAAAGTGGAATTTGCGCTTTTACCAAATTCACAAAGATAAGGTTGACGAAAAAAGGGTATAGTATTCCCTTAACAAAAAAATACCCCAATTTCTGCTATTAAGTTTGTTTCGCAATTGTTATTATAACACGTCCAAGAAAAAAAGTCAATAAAAAATCATTAAAATCATTAAAATATAAGACACCATACATTAACTGAATATGCAATTTGGGGAAACAGGATAAAAAGTGGGGTAAAAATGCCGTCACTCCGACAATTCAACCCCTTTCGCGAAGTGGAAAACCCACCTTGCGAAAACAAAAAAGGTAGCCGTTTTGACTACCTTTCAAGAGAGTGGCACCCCCAGCGAGAATCGAACTCACAACTAACCCTTAGGAGGGGCTTGTTATATCCATTTAACTATGGAGGCGTATGCTTTATTATATCACAAGATTCCCTGAAAAGCAAGTAAAAAATAAAATAATATGAACGAATCATAAATTCTTCCAAAGTTATCACCGAATTTGAGAAAAACCAATTGACAAACGATTTTTATTGTTGTATAATGTATTGCAAGATAGTTTCAAGAAAGGATGATTTCTTATGTTTGATAAATCGCAATTGATGAGAGGCACTATCGAAGGCTGTACATTGAAGATCATCAGCATGCAAACAACCTACGGATACGATATTTTGGTTTATCTGAACGATAACGGCTTTGCCGTAACCGAAGGCACGCTCTATCCCTTGTTACTGCGTCTTGAAAAAAACGGCTATATTTCCGCGTTTATGATGGATTCTCCTTTAGGTCCTAAGCGTAAATATTATACCATTACCAAGACAGGCAAGGAACACCTCAAAAGCTTTGAAGAATGCTGGGCAGCAACCAGCGATGCCGTTAACACAATTTTTTCGGCTGAATAAACAAAAACAGCACGCTACTTACAAAAAAATCCCATTCTGAAGAATGGGATTTTTTTATATTATTTTCCGAAACTATCTTTCAAATCAACAATACGGATAAAAGTGTTTTCCTTTTTCGCATCCTTAATAAAGTATCCGGTTCTGACAAACTGATAACGTACGTCGTCTTCATCAGAAAGCGCCGCTTCAGCTTTACTGCCTGTCAACACCTTGACAGAATTGCAATTCAGATAATCGTCATACGTTTCACCTTCTGCCATATCGTTCAAATTAGGAATCGTAAACAGCTTATCATACAACGCAATATCAATATCCTTAGCATATTTTGCTGCTACCCAATGAATCGTGCCTTTAACCTTTCGACCGTCGATTGGCTTATTATTGCGGGTTTCAAGATCAGCCGTACAACGAATTTCCTCGATACTGCCGTCTTCGTTTTTTATAATTTCCTGACACTTCACGATATACGCACCCATCAATCTTACCTCGCCGTCGGGCTTCAATCGGAAATACTTGGGAGGCGGAACCTCAGCAAAATCAGAACGATCAATATAAATCTCACGCGCAAACGCAACTTCGCGTGTTCCGGCATCGGGATCATTGGGATTATTGGAAACAGGGAAGTATTCTACCATATCCTCCGGATAATTGGTAATCACAAGCTTAATCGGATCAAGAATTGCAATACGGCGCTGAGCTTTAACGTTAAGTTCTTCACGAATACAATGCTCAAGAAGTTCATAATCCACAATGCTATAAGCCTTTGCCACACCCGCACGCTTAACAAAATCAAAGATTGCCGAAGGCGTATAGCCTCTACGTCTCAAACCGCAAATAGTAGGCATTCTGGGGTCATCCCAACCGTCAACCAGTTTTTCCTCTACAAGCTTGCGAAGATAGCGTTTACTCATAACGGTGTAAGTCACATTCAAACGCGCAAACTCTCTCTGTTTTGGTTTTTTTTCAAAACCAATATTATCAACCACCCACTCGTAGAGCGGACGGTGGTTTTCAAATTCAAGCGAGCATAAGGAATAGGTAATACCTTCAAGAGCATCCTGAATCGGATGCGCATAGTCATACAAGGGATAAATACACCATTTATCACCCTGTCTGTGATGATAGGCTCGCACAATGCGATAGATTGCAGGATCACGCATATTCATATTCGGAGATGCCATATCGATTTTAGCACGAAGTGTTTTCGAGCCATCAGGAAATTCACCGTTTTTCATACGGATAAAAAGATCCAGATTTTCTTCAACCGAACGATCACGATAAGGACTGTTTTTCCCGGGCTCGGTAAGTGTACCGCGATATTCCTTCATTTCTTCGGCATTTAGATCGCAAACATACGCTTTACCGGCACGAATCAGCTCAATAGCAAATTCATAACACTTATCAAAATAATCCGAACCGTAGAAAACACCGCCGGAAGGATTTGCGCCCAGCCAACAAAGGTCCTCATAAATCGACTGTACGTATTCATCATCTTCTTTAACGGGATTGGTGTCGTCATAACGAAGATTGAATGCACCGCCGTATTTTTTAGCGGTTGAATAGTTAATATAAATTGCCTTGGCAGAACCAATATGAAGATAACCGTTCGGCTCGGGAGGGAAACGGGTATGAACGGTATCGTTTATACCTGCCGCAAGATCGGCATCAATAATGTCGTGAATAAAATTGCCGCCAATTTCTTCTTCAAAAACTTCCATATATTACCTCTTATTTAAACGTATTTCATAATCGCCTTGTGAATGCGATCCACCGTTTTTTCATATCCGAGAATCTGCATAACAGCGTAAAGATCAGGAGAATTCGTGCGTCCTGTTACCGCGACACGTAAAAACATTGAAACATCCGCAACGCTTCCTTTGTATTGCGTAGGATTTTGCTTATACGCCTTCATATCCGATGCATAACCAATCAAATCGGCAATCTTTTTAATAACGTCAAACCACGCTTGATTATCGTCCTTGATATCAAACATCAGCATAAACAAATCAAGTGCTTTTTTAATATCCTCCTTGGCAAAACTATCGGGAATTTCATCCTGAATCTCAAAAAGCTCATCATAGAAAAAAGAAAGGTATGGCTTTACGTCACGCCAGGTTGCAAAATCCTTTCTCGGCTTTTTACCGCCTCTACCAATAGCAAATATCGATTTTGCATATTCAGAATCGGACGTAAGCGACTTATAAAGCTCGGAATCATACTCCTTCGCCCAAGCTGTCACACTTTCATATACCGTATCCGTTGACATAGCAGAAATAACGTTTTTCGATACGTCGTTCAGCTTGTCAAAATCAAAAAGCGAACCGGATACACTCATTTTCTTGATAGAGAAAGGGAATTCAGAATAATCCGCTGTGGGATTTGCACGACGCCAATCCTCGTAATTAGAGTTCAGAAGCGTCATAACGTATTCAATCACACTCTCAGCGGGATAACCGTCCGCTTTATAATCAGAAAGTGCCGCGCCCTTGTCGCGCTTGGAAAGCTTCTTTTTGGAAGTACCGTCCATCTTCATCAATTGCGAAATATGCAGATACTTTGGAAGCTTCAAACCGAGATAGCGAAAAAGCATAATATGTTTCGCAAGACTCGGCAGCCATTCTTCACCGCGAATAACGTGTGTCGTGCCCATCAGATAATCGTCAACGGCGTGAGCAAAATGATAGGTAGGAATACCGTCCGATTTCAAAAGCACAAAATCCTCGTCATTTTCGGGGATTTCCAACTTACCGCGCACCAAATCCACAAAAGGCGTCTTTTTTTCAGGATTGCCATTAGCAAGAATACGAATCACAAAAGGATTTCCTTTTTCGAGGTTTGTGCGAATATCTTCCTCAGTGATATTACGTGCTGCAAGCTTTTCAAGACGCGCACGCTCTACTTCCTCAGATGTCCATTCTTTATTCTTAATCTCGTTTTTTTTATCTGCCTCTTTAAGTTGCTCATATTCTTCTTCTGACGTAAACGAAGGATAGGCAAGACCTTGACGGATTAAACTCTTGGCAAAAACCTGATAAATATAGGCGCGCTTACTCTGCCTATAAGGTCCATAAATACCGTTATCACCCTCCGAAACCGCGCCTTCATCAAAATTAATATGATAATACGCAAGAGTATCAATCAGGTCATTCTCAGCACCTTTTACCTCCCGCTTCGCATCGGTATCCTCGATACGAAGAAAAAACACACCGCCGCTCTGATGTGCCAAACGCTCATTGACAAGCGCAGGGAAGAGAGTACCAAAGTGCATAAATCCGGTTGGAGAAGGAGCAAGGCGCGTAACCTTAGCACCTTCAGGGAGATTTCTCGCAGGGAACTGCTTAGCAATATCTTCGGGCGTTTGTATAATACCCGGATAAAGAAGATCCGCAATTAATTCATAATTCATAATCATATTCCTGTTCTATTTAGATTTATTAAAAACAAAGATAAGGATTAAAAGATTTTTCGTAAAAAAGCGAAGTGGAGGGACCGTGACCCGGGTACACCGTAAAATTTTTATTCATTTCCGATATATATCGTAAACTCTTGACTACAGCTGCAAAATCGCCGCCATATAAATCGTACCGTCCAATCCCACCCGCAAACAAAGTATCACCGGTAAACAAGGCATCACCAATTTCATAACATACCGAACCGACAGAGTGACCCGGGGTATGATGAACGCTGACAACCAGATCGCCAAAAGTAAACTTATCCCCGCCAACAAGCGTAAACTTACAACACCCAAACGAAGCTGGTTGATCAACAAGATATGACACATTTTTATCAGGATCAGATAAGGCGTCAGCATCAAGAACATGAATAAACGACGGAACATTATACGCATCCTGAATTGGCATAAGATCCGACACGTGATCAAAATGCGCGTGAGTCAAAAAAATCGCACAAAGCGAGAGGGAACTTTGACTCAGTTGGTTGCGTAAGACCGGAAAACTGATCGGATCAATCACGATAGCATTTTTGAGTTCGTCATGAACAATATACATATTGGCATTAAAAATTCCGCAGCATTTTGCAATCACCTTCATATATAGGTAGCTCCGTCCAAAATTTCCACCATATTATATCACAACTTTTTAAAAATGTCTATATTAAATTTCAAATATATCAAAAATAATTGTAGAGAATCGTACCAATTTACGATAAACCCATTACCATGCACACTTCATCACAATTTCCTGCAAATTGCACACATAATTATACAAAATGCAAATTTTGTATAATTCAAAAGGGTTTTCAAAGCACCAATATGCCTTTCGGAGTCTTTCTTCAAGCCTTGCAGCCAATTAAGGAGTGATAAACATTTTTGGTTTATCACTCCTTAATTATTGTTTCTTAAATTATTGTTAACTATTTTTACTTATAAAATTTGTGATTACCAACCGTCATTACGTAAACTCTTGTTTGGGTTATCCAGAAATTTGTAGCAATCTTAGGATTAATAAAAAATATCATCTCATCGTTCAAAGAAAAACCGTCAAGACAGATCTTAGCTGCAAGAATGCTTTCAGCAGACGGGGTTTTATATATCGTGCCGGTCGCAACCGGTGTAAACTGTGTACCGTATTTTTTGTCAAATATTACACCGTAGATCGTATTGGGATAACTCTTATGATTTTTTCGATTGATCACAACGTTACCGACAGCAATTTTACCTCTTAATATCTCACCGCCGCTTTCCGCGTGAATAATCCTTGAAAGCCAATACAGATCATCAGAATTATAATACTCATTTCCGTTTTTCAAACCCTTAGGACTGCCATATAACTTAACGCTTTTGGTTTTATCGTCCCATTCAAGCGTTAAGCTGTATGCCTTAGCTAAGATACGAATCGGTACGTATATTCTTCCTTCGATATTTTTTATCGGCTGACCATAGTATAAAATTCTTTCATTTGCTGTAACGTAATAACTACCTTGTTGCGCCGACAAGCTTATTGTATCACTGTTTACCGTCGCAATACCGTTATCCCATCCAATTTCCGATTCTTCCATTTCCTCACTCATCATTCTAAGTGGCATATAAGTTGTTTCTTCAATCAACCTTCCGGAAACTTCAAGTTCTTCATCGTTTATGTAAACCTTCACTCCTATTGTCGCGCTGGTTTCACTCGTATCAAAAGCTGTTGGAACGTTATCCTCACTTTCCTGTGCGTTAACACGAGGTGTCATTGCTGCAATTCCGCTAATTATTGCCAAAATAATAGCCCAAGAACACATTTGTTTAATTGAAATTTGCATACTTTTCATTTTTTCTCCTTTCAAAGCATACCAAAGTGTACCATAAAACGAAAAAAAAATCAATGCAAAAAATTTACCAAATTTCAACCTCTTTTAACAAAACTATTGCATTTTGATAAATATTTGCTATAATAACAAATGATTGTATATTTCTGAGGTAACTATATGAATTTCACATCAAAAAAAGAAATCTCGTCCAGCATGATCCTGATGATTACCTCAATAATCTGGGGATTTGCCTTTGTTGCTCAAGTAAAAGCATCCGAAGCAAATATGGGATCGTTCTTATTTAATGGGCTTCGCTATATTCTTGGCACCATTACCCTCATTCCTGTTATGCTACTTTTTGAAAAAAACAAAATAACCGCATCAACATTTAAATCAGCGCTAATTCACGGCATCATCAGCGGTCTTGTGATGATGGCTGCCGTTAACTTTCAGCAATACGGTATTAATGCAAATATGAACGCAGGAAAATCCGGATTTATCACGGCATTATATATCGTTTTAATTCCCTTAACCGGGCTCTTTTTTAAGAAGAAAACGCCGTTTCTGATGTGGGTATCGGTTGCTCTCGCGCTTCTTGGTATGTTTTTCATCAGTATTCCCAACGGAACAACACTACTGAATCCCAATGAACTACTTGGTGATATTCTCGTACTAGTCAGCGCATTTCTTTGGACAGCACAAATCCTTTGCGTTGATAAGTTTTCAAAATACCCCTGCCCGATTCTATTCTCAGTTATGCAATTTGCAGTATGCGGTTTATCAAGCTTTATTATCGCAATATTCGTTGACGATTTCTCGCTTACTATTCTTTCAGCTTCACTTGCACCCGTCCTCTATGGCGGTTTGATCTCAGTCGCAATAGGATATACGATTCAAGTAATTGCACAACGCCATGCTTCGCCAACCATCGCATCCATTGCAATGGCATCCGAGTCTGTTTTCGCCGCAATCGGTGGCTATCTCGTTCTTCACGAAATTATGACCAAACGACAATTACTCGGCGCAGGACTTGTTCTATTTGCCATTTTACTTTCACAGATTTCGACTACATTGCACAGCAAAAAAGCCGACAAACAAAAAACTCTTGCTTAAAATCTGCATTTTCTGCAATTAAACAGCCCTCTATCCATTTTGAAGTGAACCCAAAAGTTTAGACAAAATTAAATATTAAATTACTTGCGAATGAG
>CAZMAF010000008.1:28389-39190 GCA_964564225.1 uncultured Lachnospiraceae bacterium | reverse complement strand
CCCCCGTCGTTGAGGAAGCCCCCGTCGTTGAGGAAGCCCCCGTCGTTGAGGAAGCCCCCGTCGTTGAGGAAGCACCCGTCGTTGAGGAAGCACCCGTCGTTGAGGAAGCCCCCGTCGTTGAGGAAGCACCCGTCGTTGAGGAAGCCCCCATCGTTGAGGAAGCCCCCATCGTTGAGGAAAGCGAAGAAGAAAAGCCCACCATCACTTTAAAGCAGGACGAAACCACGAGAAACCGTTACCGCGATATGCTCCGCCGTGCCGCAGCTATCCGCAAAAAGAAAAAAGAGGAAAGCAACGAAGGCGACAAGACGCCTCCCTTCCGCACTATTTCCGACATCGGCCCGAACGATCCTGCATACGTTTATGTGGGTAAAGATGACAAAAAACTCCGCACAATGCTCCCCCTCCTCGCCGCTATTCCGCTCGCCATCGCCACCGTTGCCGTCATTTTCAAAAAGAAATAAAAACCGCATACATATTAAACCGTTCTGCCCCCGGTATATCCGTCGGCAGAACGGTTTTCATAGCTGAAAGCTTTTATCCACAGCACAACAAAAGAACCCTTCACGCGAAGGGTTCTTCTTTATTTCAATATCAGCATCATAAGCGCGCCGAGAAGCGCGCCGAGAAGTGACGAAGTCAAGCACTGAATAACGGTATTCTTGAACGTCCGATACCCCTCGACAGGCGCTTTTTCAAGAGCGGTCAATCGCTTTCCCTGCTCCTTTTGCTCGGTCAACATATATTCCATATTCACAGCAAGCCGATTCACCGAAAGGGCGAGCGTGCGGATGGTTTCATTCTGACTCTCACAGTTTGCCACGCGATGCTTCAGACTTTTAATATCCTTTTCATTTCCGGCAAGCGCAACTGCCATTTCCTCCTGCGTCACAATCGTCCTCCTTCTTTTCTTCTGCGGTGGCAGCAAGCAAAAGCTCACACGTATAGCTCGTGTCAAAATGGGCTGCGATCATCGAATAACGCCCGCGCTTTCCGACCGTCACAAGCTTTGTAACGTGACTGTACCCAAAAATGCGCGGTGGCAGATGTGTCACAATATCGTCAAGATTGCGGATCACCGTAAAGCCATCAAGACGCTTTCTGAGTGAGTCAGGAACGTATCCTGCGATCACACGCGGACAACCGAAGCCATAGCCCTCAAGACATCCTTCAAGCTCGGGACGGTGATATGCGATATATTCATGTGCCAAAAGTGCAAGCGCCGCGCCGTGCGAATATCCCACAAGACGAAACGACTTCACGCTCTCATCAAGAAAAATCGGCTCAAGGTAAGCAAGAATCGCGCGAAACACCTTCATAAAACCGCGATGACAAAACCAGACTTCTTTCATATCACGGTAAGGGCGCGCCGAAAAAGCAAAATTGTTACGCCAATCTTCCTTGCCGTTTGATTTTTCAAAAAAGACGGTTACCGTGTCGTTTTCGCGCTTCACAGCGAAGCTGCCGTCCTCCTCAACGTGACGGTAATTCGCCGTAAGACATTCTTCAAAAAGGCACAAAAGTTTTCTCGAATTCACGCACTTTTCCTCCTTGCCGTCGGTAGTACAGTATATGCCGTCTTGTATCATCGGTCACCTCACCCTCCTTTTCAGTACGGTATAACGAAACGCCGCCGACTGCAAAGCGAGCTTTTCACCCGAAATTTTAAGTATCTGTCTTGTAAAACGGGGCGGTTCGTTCCCGACGTTTACCGTTTCATACCGTCCGCTTTCGCTCTCCGGCACAACTTTACCCACTTCTGCGAAAACACCGTCCTCACCCGCCGCCGAAAGCACGATCTCATAGGGACTTAAAACACAGTGCGACAGCGTAAGACTTTTGCGGCAAGGCTTTTTATAAAGATAAGAGCAATCCATATCGTATGCCTCGCTGATGGCAACCGACTGTACACGCCGCGTATCATAACCCTCAACGTCTTCGTCAACGAGAAAAACGCTGCCCGTTTCGGTAAAATAATACAGCGCATCGCCACAAGCAAGTAACGCCGTAAAGGGATTGCCGTCACGATCCCCCAACCCCTCCAGCATATACCACGGATAAAGACTCTCACCGTTTTCCCGGTATTCACTGTCAAGATCGGCAAGATACGCCCGATCTCCCATCAGTAAAATCAGATAGCCGCGCCAGACGGCAAGAGAGCCCTTGCGGTAATCGGAAATATCGGCATCAATCGGCAAAGACAGCTTTTCAAGATACGTGTAACTGACAGAAACCCCTTCGCGCATACGGTAAATACCGTCCTTCAGAAGCAAATAGCGAAGATCGCGATATCCAACGCCGTCATAAGCGGGAATATCCTCGGCAATCACGCCATGCTCAAGATAATATACGCCGCGATCGCTCAGAACGGCAAGACGGTCCTTGCCAAGAAGAAGCGCGTGAATATCCGCAGAACATACCACGCTGAAAGTGTCATTCGGAAAATAGAGCGCGTCATCACCGTCTGTTTTTGCCCATACACCGCGAAAAACAGCGCCGGGAAAATCGGGATTTCCCGATACGTAAAACACACCACGGTCAATCAGCGAACAGCGCGCAAGACGGATCACGTCAAGCGCCTTACCCGTATAATCAGGATAGTAGGAACACAGCTCTCCCGTCACCTTTCCCGTCGAGTAAATGCGAATTTTTACTGCCTTCTCGCTCGCCCTCGGTAAAATAAAGCGAATTGCCGTCGCATAGGTGCGCCCTGTTTCATAACCGTAAATCGTATCATAGCTCGCCGACTCACCGTCAAGGGTTACCGAGACCACACCGCCGCAATCATCGGGTATGGGAATGTCGTAAACCGCCGTAGGCTCTTCCTGATCGGAAAAAAGTGCGCCCTCGCCCTCAATCGTCAGAAAAGCGTAGCAGTCATTCTGAGACGACAAATGATTGTCAAAACAAATACCGCATAAGCCGATTGCTTTTTTGGCAAGAGTCGCGTAGCCCTGATCATCACCCAATATTTCCGCCGACCAACCGCCGTAACGCTTAAAACTGCCAAGGGCATTTTTCGATTCCTCGTTAATACAGTAAACGCTTGAATATAAGTCAGGGTCAAGCTGAAAGCGAATCTCGTCACCCTCGTGCGCCGCCATCAGAAGCGTATTCGGCATACAGGTAACCGTCTCGTCAAAAGCATACGCCGTGAAAGATTCACCTTCGTGATAAACGCTTTCAAGAGAAACGCAACCTATAAAAGCCGTATCGGCAACACTTTGAAGCGTACTTGGCAAAACGATCTCCTTCAATGACGTACAGCCCGCAAAAGAATTATCGCCAATCGTCTCTATACCAAAAAAGGCTATACGCTCAAGTGATTTACAATTGAAAAACGCGCCAACGCTTCCCTCTTTGCCAACGTATTTCACGTTTTGGGAAATGATCGCCGTCGTAAATGCGGCATTTTTAAACGCGCCCTCGGCAATGCTGACAATAGGCAAAACCGCGCCGAGTGCCACAGCCTCGTTCGGCACGAACAAAATATTTCGTCCCGATTCTATCCCGTAAACTTCAAGCGCATCCTGTCCGTTATCGTTGATAATACGGAGCTTCAATCCGAAATGACGGTAATTACGTCGCGCGGCTGATGTCACGTCGGTAATATCATAGTACGCCGTCAGAAGATTGCGCGCCTCTTTTTCCTTGCCGTTTTCCCAAAGAAGCGGAATATAGGCATTGGTATCGGGAAAACAGTTTTCTTCCTCCATCTCATCGGTATAGGGCGCATCCCCCAAAAGAAGAATACGGTCCTCACCGACAAGCTTCAAAACGTTCTTTCCGTCAAAAAGATAAAACACGCTGCCAAACGATACGCCGCGCGAGGGTGCATCGTTGACAGTTGCCAGAAGCTGCGGCATCGAAACGAGATCGTCGCAAAAAATACGATAAAGTCCATCACCGATATGCAAAAGAATGCACTCTTTACCCGAAAAAGTATGGCGGTATACACCGTGAAGCTCTCCTGCGGGATGAAAATTCTCAAACAAACGGTAATATCCCGGAAAGCTCTCGATCGCCTCATCGCTTTTTTTCTTATTGCGGTAAAGGTTTTTGAGATACGCCGCTTTGCGCCCATCGCCCTGACACGTCGTAAGACGGACATCCATACCGCAGCTTGGCGCAAAACGGTAATTATAAACGGTATCACCGCCAAGATTTTGTCTTTGATGCAGCTTAGTATTCCCCATAATCTTCCCCCTTACCAGCCATATACGTCGCGCACGCTTTCCTCGCCCCTGCCCGATAACAAACAGTTCCGAATCGCCTCGTAGCGCGCCAAAAACAGTGAGGCGGCGGAATTTTCATCCTCAACGGCAAGATAATACGCCGTAAGCAGCGAAACCAGTGCCATAGCATCCGCGCGAAGGAAAATTTCATCATCGGCATTGTCCGAACTTGCCGTATCGGGAAGCGCAAGATAGGGAATATCGTAAACACCGTCGGCATCAGAGCGAATATACACCGTATCCTCCCCGAAACGGAGCGTGCGCTCGTTAATCGCCTGCCCGCGTTTTGTCGCAACACCGTCAAAAGCAAGGAAACGACGGTCAAAAGCCGACACGGGATAGGCATAATATTCCCCGTAAGGAATCACCCTCTCAATGTCACAATCGTAAAGCGCTACCGAAACGAGATAGAGCTTTTTTAATGAGCGAAAAGAAAGCGTCACTTCACCCGACGCCTTGTCAGAAAGCTCCGAGAGCTTCAACGCAAGAGATAAAGGCGACGCCCCTGATACAGCGTATTCCGCAATCACCTCTCCGTCCAGAAGAAACGTGATATTTCCCTCGCCGTACGCACTGAGCGAAAATCCGTACACACCGTCGCCGCTGATACGAAGAGGCGCGCTCGGCATGATTATTTTTTCTTCGTAAGAGGCATACAGCGGCGCGGGAAGTGCGTGATACAGCCGCTGAACCGCCTTTTTAGGAAACGCATGTCCGATCTCATCAAGAGCGCGATTAAGAGAAGCGTAAAAGAGCGCGCCAACCTTTTCTTCCGTCAGCGACAAAAGTGCCAGAACGTCATTCATAACCTGTCGTATAGTCATACTTCTCATCCTTTCTTTTAAAAAGCCGTCCCCGAACAAAAGTCGGGAACGGCTCTCACATCATCAGATCTGAGTCTGTGTTCCCGTCGTTTCGGAAGAATACAGCTCAACAAGCGCGATATGCTTGTACGAACCGAAGCCTACACCGAAACGGCAGTAGCCGTTCCATACCCAGTTTCTCGTATGAATATCCTCATGGTTCTTGATCGAAAGAGGAACGCGGTTAAAAAACATATTGCCGCAAAGATTGCGATTCGCCTCCGAGGACATAATCATAATCGGGAATGTCTGTTCTTCTTCGTTCTCAGCAAGCTCATACTGCCAGCCGGGAAGCACTACCACATTCCAGCCGCCGTAAAGAATATTGATGTTATTCTTTTCACCCGAAGGATCAACAGGCGAGCAAAGTACCTGCTTAACATACTTTTCAAGTAAAGGCATGTTGCCGGGAATGATCACGGTATCGGCATTATAGCCAAGCACCTCGCCATTCTCGTCCTTCATATTACGAATCTTTGAAGCGCCTCTCATAATGGCATCCGATACGTTTTCGATCGTCAGCGCTTTATGACCGTCATCATAACGGTTCATACCAAAATAGTTCGACTGAACAAAGGGCTGAGACGTAGTAATACCGGAAGGATGTTCGGTTGAAAAAAGCGCCTTACCGTCAGGCGATCTGGTATCAAGGGCAGAATAATTGAAGGAAGCATTCGGGTACTTACCGTTAATAAGCATCGTTTCGGCGAGCTTGTTCATCGTCAGGTAATATGCTCTGACAAATGCCTGCGCACGGCGTTTGGCATCAACGGCAAGACCGACAGCAGAATCGTCGATCATCTGCTTGGTAATGACAAACTCCTTCATAAAAGGGATATGTTCGATTACCTTCGAGTACACGCTTGCCGTCGTATCGGTATCCGAGGCATTTCCTTCAAACACCGAAGTAAAGGTAGAAAAATCCGATCGGATATTGACCGTTTCGCCGTAACGGTCGGAACGCTCCACGTTAAAAAGCTGCGAAAGCGTGCTGTTTTTCTTACGCTGAAGATCGCTTTCGGATTCAATCAGCATTTTGATAGGGGTTTCAAATCGTTTCAACATCAGGTCGTTATCGCCCGATTCATAAGAATAAATTAAACACATACGTTAAATCCTTTCTTTTTATCATTTCGCCACACGGCGATAGAGCTTCATCAGCTCTTCTGTCGAATAATCATCACCAAGCAAATTCCTGGCAATTGCAAGCTCCTCGCCCGATAAGCGCGAGGCATTCTTCTGCCTTTTGGCAGGCGAAGACAGTAAATGACTCTTTGCAGCAGGTATCGGCTTTTTTTCTCTTGCCGAATCGGCAGCAGAAAATGCCTCTTTCACCGAAAGTCCCATACCGCGCAACTCGCAAAAACGGCGGTAAACCGCGCTGTCGCGAAGCGATGCCGCATCAAGCTCGCCGCCCTCGGCGGCATAGAGCGAAGCAAACTCCAACGAGTCTTCAAGCGCCGCCTCTGCCGCAAGACAGCGTTTTTCCCAATCGGGAGTTTTCCCGGAAGACTCGGTTACGATATCTTCCGATTCTTCCGATTCTTCTGAAAACTCACCGTCAAGAAAAACGTCCTCCGTATCCGTTTCGCTCATCGGAGCAATTACCGAAACATTTTTATCATCACGTTCAAGTTCTGTCATAAAAATCATCCTTTCCGAAACACGCTTTTCCTGCCGTCTTCCTCCGCGATCCGATAAGACGCAACACACATCATACTCGACCGACTTTCTCACGCCGGAGCCGAAGCAAGCAAAAAAAGAATGTTCTCAATCACCAATCCAATATATTAAACTTCAAGAAAATAGGAAAGATTTTTCTTAGCGCCGGGATAAGCGCATTCTACCTGAGACGCCCAATATCTCGCAAGAGAATCCCGCTCGCCGCAAGGTCCGAAGCCGCCCGCGCAGTAATTGTCCAGATTATACTGCCAGAGTTTTTCGCGCTCATCCTGAGAAGGACGCTCGGCATCCACCGAAAAACGGTATTCATCGTCATACTCCCAGATGCCGTTTTTGCCCTCAACGAGAAAATCGTAACGGCAAAAAGCATCGCCATGCGAACGGTAAAAGCTGTCGCAGAATACGACTTGACGAGGCTCGTCGGCATAGGCAAGATAAAATTCAAAAATAAGGCGGTCGATCTCCGCATAAGCAGCATTCTTCATCACGCGCTTGGAAGCAAGTCTGCCCTCCGCCTGCGCTACCTGAACGGAGCGCGACTTACCCGAAACCGAAAGCGAATCCCCTTCGCCGACGTAAGCGTCGGAAATGCCAAGAATACGTTTGGCATCGCGATAGGTCGCCTCAATGTAGGTAAGATCCTTGGCGATGTCGGGCGAAGTATCAAGCACGCCGAACATATCAGGACTTTCACCCGGACGGAGATTCAACACCTTGCCGCCAATCGAATTATCGTAGCGGAACTGACAGCCGTCAGGCTTGTAGGGATACAGCCCCGCCATCATCATCTTCTCATGTACGCGCGACAGCGCCTTATTGATTTCCTCCTGCTGCGGCTTGATAAAAAGACAGTCACTCTGTCCGAAAAGCTCATCCTCAAACGAAGTGTTCTTGCGGATTATCAAAGGAAAACGCTTCGGACGGTAACGGCGGATCGCGCTTCCCTTCGGAATAACGCGCCCGTCGGCAAGAGGAATATCGTCAAAAGCATACTCAAACTCCTCGCTTATGAGAATCGGCTTGCCGTGGCAGCGGCAAAGCGATACGTCAAGCGAACACTCAGAGCAAACCAGACGTTTTCTTGCATAAAAATCCTCAATATCGGACAAAACGACGTCACCCGTGAATATATAACGCGAGATCTTCCCTTCCTCATTTTTGTAAAAGCAGACCGTGACCTCAACAGTCTCCTCATCTGTGCCGAGGCGGCAAAGCGCCTCCTCGGAAAGCCCATACGTACGGGCAAGTTCATCCCTACTCGACGTAAAGAATAAAAAGAAATATTCCATATCATCAAGAGAGGTCACGTCGGGCTGAGGCAGAAAATTCATCGGACTCAAATGTGTCAGTCTGACCGAACCAAGCTCACCGCCGCGAACACTTGCCTCATCCCACTCTACGAGAAAGAGCGATGCGCCGTAAACGTAGGTCATTCTCTCATCGGAGTCATTCAGCTTTTCATAAGGGAGACTGTCACGTAATCCCGAAAGCAACGCCTCGATACGTCGCGCATTCTTTTGGCGTATATCCCCATTCTGTGCCGCCGATACCTTCGGAATGGGAATATCGGTCGAAACCTCGCTTTCAATAAGCTCATACGTAATATTTCTCGTCATCGCAGGATAGGTAAATACCGAACTCTCTCCCTTATATTGCTTGTAAGCGGACGATAACCAATCGACCGTATCGTACGCTTTTTCTCTCGCCCCGTCGAAAAGCGACGTAAAAAAGGCGAGCTTGTCTTTTGGAATAATCATAAATTTCCTCCTTGGCGGCTAACGCCGCCATCATAACCTTGGCGTTATCGTTTCCACGCCCTTTCCAGATGTTGCCGCATAGAATGATCGGCAGAATAATAGTCCTCCCACATATCCTCCGTCCACAAACGGGGCGTTTCCTTTTTATCTTCAGGCGGCTTATACCAATAAACGGCAAAATAACGAAGGGCATCCGGCGCATGCGTTAACTCGTGCGGCTCTCTCGCAGCATCGCGCGGATTTTTCTCGTCGGTCATGATCGTGCTGAGGGTTCTTATCAGATGCCGACAGTTTGCAAAAATACGAAGACGTGGGAGAAACCGTCCGTCGGACGATGGGCGCTTTTTCAAAAGCTCTTTCAGATACAGCCAGCCGGTTTCGCGATTGTTCGAGCTTTTCGTCAGGCGAATGCCTCTTTCCTCAAACCCGATCGCCTGACTTTTTCCGCTCGTAAGCTCACGCGCAAAAAGATCGGGAGGGGCAAGCCGAAGGCGCGGGAGCTTCCAATCCTCGCCGTTATAGCCGTCCGCCTTGTGAATGAGATCGGAAGCATCGGAAACGAGAAGCCCCGACTTATAGATCTCGTGAAAGACGTAGCAGTTTTCCTCATTATCTACGGCGATCTTGTAATGCGCCAGCATATCAAGGCCATAGTCCATCGTCGCGTAAACCGCCCAATCCTTCGGAATTTCAAACGGCTCACAAACATGAAGAATCGGATCAAATTCATAGAAAAACCGACCGCCCAAGTCACAAAGCGCTTCCTCGGCAGACCGCGGATATTCCTGCAAAATCCGATCCCCGATATCACGCTTCGTTTGCTCGTACCATTCAAGCGTGCGGCGCGGATCGGCAAAAACCGAAATAAAATGTTTTGAAAAACCGTTTTCCGTCGTCCACAGCTCCTCAAAAAGACTGCCGCGCCTGATCGTTGAAATGCCGATCACCTTGCCACCTGTCGGACGGTTCACCGTCGGATAGGCCGATGCCCAGATTTCCCGCGCCCACTCCTGAAACGCCCACTCATCGATCAGGAGAATGTTTGCGGTGAAGGAACGTCCCGATGCAGGCGAGGCGGCGAAGCTTTTAAAGCGGCTCACCTTTCCCGACGGCGAAAAGATCTCAATCTCATTCTTTTTGATCTCACAACGAAGACCGCCGCCGAGAAGAAGGGACGGCATATTTTCAAGAAGAATACCCAAACGGCGCACAAGCTCGCAAGCATCATTCTGCGTTTTTGATAACGCGATCACGGTATGTCCCGCATGAAAAATAAGATCGTAAGCGCAGTAAATCAGCGCAACCCAGGTAATACCGATCTGACGAGCCTTCAAAAAGAGCGAAAGACGGTCACGGTCAATAGCAAGAAGCGCCTTCTTCTGCTCTTTCCACGGGGAAAACGGTACGATCACCTCAGGAGCATCCTTATCCTCAAAATAACAGTACCGCTCAGCGAAATAGAGCAGATTTTCCTTACAATGCTCAAACTCGAGCTTGCGCAATTGATCGAGCAGCTCAGACCTTGACCGCATCACCAAATAGCCGTTCCTCCAGATTGCGAAGTAAGCGACGGTCTGACTCGCTGAATGCCTCCTCGCGCGATTTGCCCTTCCCCTCAGCGGAAGGTAACATACCGAACTCGGTCGAAAGAATAAATTTTGCGGCGGATACGTTGACCGTTCCGTTCAGAGCGGCATCCATCAGAAGCTGACGGAGAAGCTCTGCGGCGTGTTCTGCCGCCTCGTCAAATTCGGGATGCTCGCGCCGCCATTTCTCAAGGCGCGTGATCGGCACGCCAAGCTTTTCGGCGAAGGAAAGAAAGGAGGGAGCGCCCACGATTTCGCCCTTCTCACCACGCCGCATGGTTGAAAAAAATTCGATGATTGCATCGCAATAAGATTTGCGGTAGGGTACCGTCATCGTCGATCCTCCTTTATGTAATGTCAAGAAGCGTCTGCCACCGCCCCTTGCAAAGACATCATACAACCCCTATCACTCCAAAAAATACTACCCTATCAAAGATTTTAAAATTTTAATTTATACAGCCCTCATGTAAGATACTTTTGGCAAAAACCTTCAGACTATGCCTTTACAACATCGTCCTATCCCCCTCCAGAAGGTTTTTGAAGGGGTTCGGGGAAACTTTTTTTCAAAAAGTTCCCCCAAAAAACGGCTGAAACTTGTTTCAAGTCTCAGCCGATACCTTTACAAAAACCTTCAGACTATGCCTTTACAACATCGTCCTATCCCCCTCCAGAAGGTT
>CAZMAF010000008.1:9447-28289 GCA_964564225.1 uncultured Lachnospiraceae bacterium | reverse complement strand
CCTTCAGACTATGCCTTTACAACATCGTCCTATCCCCGTCCCGAAAGTTTTTGAAGGGGCTCGGGGAAACTTTTTTCCAAAAAGTTTCCCCGAAAAAATGATTCAATTACTCTGCTCGGTTTCTTCCGATGTCTGCTGAACGGACTCTTCAGTAACGGAATTAAACAAACCCTCATCGAAAGTCGGCGCGCCGTCAGACGTCATAACCTGTGTGGCAAGCTCTGCCTCGCTCGGCGCGTATCCCATACCGTCCCACGCCTTCAAAGCAAGAATCAGATAATAAAATACCCATGCGTGAAAAGCAAAATCAATGATCGTATAAAAATCAAAAGCATAAACCGCGGTGCAAAAAACGAGAAGACCCAGCGTGTCAATCGCATAAAGCACCATTAAAATAATGGAAAAAACTTTTTTCTTTTTTGAAAAATGCCAAAGAACAAAATAAACGGCAACCATAACAAGCGCCATCACAACAACTGTCCAGAACACACCGCTGCCGATAAACTCATACTGCTCCCAATTTGCACCGTAATTCAATTCATAAAATTCCGCGCTCCGCATACCGCACAGCTCGGCAAAGAGAAGCACAAGATACATAGGCACAGCAGCAGAAAAAGGAAAAGACATATCGGCATTCACGATAATCAAAACAATGTTAATAAGCGTGAACGCTATCATCGCGAGAATATTCGAGTTCGAGATCTTCAGATCGCGCGCAAACATCTCTTTGGTTTTAATCGGTTTCATCGGTTGATTCATAATAAAACTCCTTATCCTTTTTATTTTTATCATTATACCACCAAAATCGCAAAATTGCAATAGTAATAACTAAAATCATCAGCACAATGTGCAATTACATCAACCGCCCTGACCCAAATTCAAAAAAGCTCCTCGCTTTACCCCGCATCGTATCAAACACGACGCCCCTTTCCCACCTCCCAATCCAAAAACCGCTGTCTCTCGGCAGCGGTTTTCAGCGTTAAATTATATTCAATTTCTCAGCAATACGGCACATGATACGGCTTTTGCGTTCGTAAAAAGCGGTAGGCGACATCAACATACAAAGCGGCGACCAATTGTGACCGCGCCGCTCGGCAAGCGCGTCAAGAAATAAAAGCTTCACCTTCTCGCTCTCTCCTGCGCAAACCTCGTCAAGCGCTTCGGTAATCGCCTCATTTAATGAAAGATAGCGCATAAGCACTTCGGGGCGACGGCTTCCCCGCTCGATCTCAAGTGCGCGCTTTTTAAAATTGCCACAGATCGCCATGATCTCACGCTTTTCATGTATCGTCAACCGATGCTTATCACTGTATTTATACGGCATAGTCAATCCCTCCTCGGATACTGTCATACCCTTAATATGCGCTTCAGATGGTTGGTGTATTTATGAGTGGTACTCATATTATACATTAACAACGCATCCTTGTCAAGAGTTATGCTCATATTTTTTAAAAAAATTTTCCAATACCCCTTGACAAATAAGAGTATTCCTCTTATAATAAAAACGTAAACTCCACACAATAGAAAGCTTGGTGTTCCCGTATGACCACCCAAAACCGCGTAAAAATCTTAAGAAAATCACAAAAGCTCTCACAAAAACAGTTTGCCGAACTGTTTTCGGTCGATCAGACCGCCGTTTCCAATTGGGAAATGGGCAAAAATAATATCGACCTATCACTCGCCGACCGCATCGCCGGGCATTTCAAAGTACCGGTCGAATACCTTTACGGCAAGCCGTATACCCTCACACGTCCCATGACCGAATGGACGCGCGAGGAAAACGCCCGCTATGCTATTGCGAGTGATACCGAAAAAGAACTGCTCGCTTTCACCCTCGGCAGAGGCGTTTTTGAAAGCGGTACGACGGTACACAGTCCGCATGCACCGAGCGAAAGAGAGATTAAGGTCGCCCTATTCGGCGGTGAAGACGAAGTCACCGAAGATATGTGGCAGGAGGTAAAGAACTTCGTCGCATTCATCAAACGAAAAAAGGAACAGTGATACAACTTGACCACGCTTGAAAGACTTTACGAACAAGCCAAAGAAGACGGCATCGCCGTCAGCCATTTTCATCTGCCGCAAACCGTATCCTGCGCCGTTTGCATCGACGGCAAATATTATATCGGCATTGACAGAAAGCGCCTCGCTACAAGCTATGAGGAAGCGGAATGTCTGGCGCACGAAATCGGACATTGCCACACCGATACGTTCTATACAGTTGGCGAAAAAAACCGCAAACGCTCCGAAAGACGCGCGGAAGAATGGGCAATTACCCGCCTCGTTTCTCACGACCGCTTTAACCGCGCTTTACAAAACGGTTGCCGTGAGATCTGGGAATTTGCCGAAGAATTCGGCACAAGTTATCCTTTTACCGAAAAAGTAGTGCGCTATTACCTATCCCAACACACATAACGCCATATACTGCAAAAGACTCTCTCGAAATCCGAGAGAGTCTTTATTGTTACCGTTAATTCAAAAAATTACTTCACCGCTGCATTACCGCTGTACATACCGATCTCATGCGCCGTAACGTCCGAAAGTGTCAGAACGTAAAGCACCGTATCCGCGCCAACCGAACAGACCTTGCCATCGAGCGTTGCCGGATAATATACACCGCTTGCCGACATCGCAAGAAATTCATCAACCGTCCGGATCGGCGTTCCGCCGGGAGTATCATTGGCATGGATACCAATTCCGCTCATTACACCAAAAAGCGCAGAAAAGGTCTTGATCAAAGCAATTATTTTTTCATAACAAGCTTCCGTATTTTACTGAACGGACAGATGAACGCGAACAGTACCCTCAACCGTGGTATCAAATTCAGCCTCGGCAGCACCTTCGCCGCCGCGTGTGATCACAATCTCGAAGGTCGCGCTGCCCACCTTGAAGTTCGAGAACGTCGCTTCATTCACGCCTTCGGGAAGGTAGGGCTTGAAAGTCACACTCTTTTCACCAATATTGCTACCAAGCATTTCATAATAAAGAAGCGAAATGTAGCCCGTCGCGCTCCATGCCTGATGTCTGCGCGAGGAAGTCATAACGATCGAGGGAGTTTCCTGCAAACCGCCGTAGATTGCGCCGGTATCGGGATGATAGATCTCATAAAACTGACCGTCGCGGACTGCCTTTTCCGCAAGTGTGAAAAGCTCAACCTCATAGCCGTAGCGATAACCGTTCTGCGAGCAAGCGCGACCCCAGAATGCCTGACCGTGCGGCCAGATCGTGCCGGCGTGTCTGCCGTACTCGCCAAGCTCAAGATAACGGTCAAAGGAAGGATAGACAATGGCAATGCCATGCTCGGTCACCTTCGTGTTCTGCAGAACGAATGCCGTCTGTCTTTCATCGGCAATACCGAACATCAGAACGAAAGCAAGACCGATCGCCTCCTGATAATCGCACTCATAAGCAAGATAATCGTAAGTACCCTTACTCTCATTCCAGAAAGTCTTGTTGATCGCCGTCTTCAGAGCTTCAGCCTTTTCAAGAAGAGCCGATGTATCCTTGCCAAGCATCGCATTAAGCAGTGCCAGAATAACGTAAGACTGATAATACACGCAGTTTGTCGAAAGCGCCTTCATGGGAATACCTACGCCGACCGATACGACTCTGTCCTTGTTCAAAGGATTATTCGGCCAACCGAGAATACCGGATCCGGTCGTTCCGGTCGCATAAAGATCGGGATATGCCGCAATACCGTCACCGTATACCGCAGGGCCGCGGAATAAACCGTCAGTGGAATCAAATTCTTCGCGCTCGAAACGCTTCAGGGAATTTTCAACCGCGTTCTGCGCAATCGTCAGAAATTCTTCATCGTGCGTTACGTTAATATACTGATATGCGCCGATCGTCCAGATAATCGCATCCCAATACTGACCGTCGATCTGATATTGAGTACCCTGTAACTTCAGAACCGACAAAAGCGTGTTCTTTGACACTTCGGGATTCAGAATACCAAATCCATTCCATACGTTGATTGATGCATCGCGCGTCCAGGGCTTATCGTAATCCGCGCCCGCCATCAGACACGGCATGCTCTGTGTCAGAACACCTGCCTTGTACAGCTTGATATTACTCTCAACGTCGGCAAGAGCAATTCTGTACGCTTTTGTCAACATCTCGTTATCGCAATTAAAATATACCATGTCCTTATACTCCCCTGAATTTTTCTGAATAACCGTGTAACATACAGTACAATACGTTCCGTTTGCCGAAAGCGTATGTCGCTCTAAAAACACGACAAAACCGCCTTGTTTTATTCATCAGGTCTATTTTAACATAATTATTTTTTTTGTCAAGCATCATAGAGCTGCTTTACACTTGCACCGTATTGCTTTTTTGAGAAAAAATGAAATTTTTGTCTTGAATATTTATCCGATTTTCTTTTTTTACCCATCAGAGATGTGTTCACAGACTCAAAACCTACCGCATAAAATGATAACGAGGATAGCCTCACGATCAAACACCGAAAGGAAATCAATTATGGATTATCAGCGTAACGACCGCTTTTGCCCAACCTGCCGCACGGTAAGAGGGCAAGGGTATTCGTCCTATACACCGCCTCAATCAAGCTGCCTTGAAAAACGCGAGACCTGCCGTACACCGATCAACACCGTTGAAAACCCTACCTCAATTGCCATGGTATTTTCACCGAAGCAGTGCTTCAAAAATCTCTATGAACCGATGAAAGCCCTCTCGCGCGGCACGCTGTTTGCCGACCTCGATAAGCCCTTTAATCCCTGCCGCCATTAACGAAAGGAGCTTAACGATGCAAGATAATCATTCTCTTTTACAAAACATTCGCGCACTCGACCTTGCGATCCTCGACACCGTTCTCTATCTTCACGCTTACGACTGTGACGAAGCCCTTTCCTACCTGACGGAGCTTTTGGAAGAACGCCGCGAGCTGAAGGAAACCTACGTCAAAAACTGCGCACCCCTCACCAAGCGGGATATAAGCGAAAAAAATCTCTGGACGCACACACCTTGGCCATGGGAATTGGAGGCTGACTGATTATGTTTATTTACGAAAAGAAACTACAATACCCCGTTAAAATCAAAAACCCCAACCCCGCGCTCGCCAAGGTTATCATTTCTCAGCTTGGCGGTCCTCACGGTGAGCTGGGCGCGGCAACACGCTATCTGCAACAGCGCTTTTCTATGCCCGACAGACGCATCGCGGGTATGTTCACCGACATCGGAACCGAGGAGCTCGGTCACATTGAAATGGTATCTGCCATTCTCTATCAGCTCACCCGTTGCCTCTCGATCGAGGAAATCAAACGCTCGGGCTTTGACACCTACTTCGTCGATCATACCGCCTCAGTCTATCCGCAGGCGGCATCGGGCGTTGCCTTTTCCACCGAAACGCTCTCGGTTTCGGGTGACGTCTTTGCCGACATCCACGAAAATCTCGCCGCCGAGCAAAAGGCGCGGCTTTCATACGACAATCTGCTGCGGCTTGTGGACGATCCCGACGTCAAAGACCCCTTGCGCTTCTTGCGCGAGCGTGAAATCGTGCATTATCAGCGTTTCGGCGACTGCCTCGGCATCGCGCAGGAGACTTTTTCAAATAAATCCAATTTCTATCAATATAATCCCGCCTTCGATAAACCCTGCCAATAACAAAAAGAGAGAACACGACTGTGTTCTCTCTTTTATCTTTTATCCGCGGATTTCGCATACTATAATAGCGGCGCTTGCTCAGTTCTCTACCGGAACATCAAAAAAATACCCGTTTTTATCCTGACCCCATCGGGATAAGAAGAAGCGCCGCAAGAACAAATAATACGAGAAGCGCAACCGGCAGAAAAACAATGAATGCCGAAACAACCATCGCAAAGGTGTCTTTTCGGGAAGCGCCGCCCTCATTCTCAAGCGCCTCGCGGAAGGCGGCAAGCTTTTCACGGTAATCCTTTTTCAGTCGTTTTTGCCAACGCATTACATACACCTCTGATCGCGCGAGGCGCGCACGCCCGTCGTAACGTCAAATAAAAACTTTCCATCCTCATCAACCTTGCGATCGGGATTGTGGCAGGCGACAAAATGTCCGGGCTCAACCTCCACAACGGGAGGCGGTACTCTTTTGCATTTTTCACACGCCATAAAGCAACGGGTGTGAAATTTACAGCCGTCGGGAGGACGGATCGGGCTCGGAATATTACCCTCCAGAATGATATGCTCCTTCTCAGGACTGTCAGCATCGGTTGTGGGAATCGAAGAAAGCAGCGCTACGGTATAGGGATGACGGGGATCCCGAAAAACGGTTTCCGAATCGCCAAGCTCAACGATATTACCAAGATACATAACGCCGATACGGTCAGAAATATGGCGAACGACCGAAAGGTCGTGCGAAATGAAAAGATACGTCAGATTTTCCTTTTCCTTCAACTCGTCAAGCAGATTGATGATCTGCGACTGGATAGACACGTCAAGCGCCGAAACACACTCGTCGCAAACAACAAATTTCGGCTTGACGGCAAGCGCGCGGGCAATACAGATGCGCTGTCTTTGTCCGCCCGAAAACTGATGCGGATAGCGGTGCAGCATATAGTCCTGAAGACCGCAACGTCTCATAACGTCAAGGATATATTCCTTCATTTTAGCAGAGCCGTGCTTAAAATACTTATGCGTCACAAGACCTTCCTCAATAATCTGCCCAACCGTCATGCGCGGATCAAGGGAGGAATACGGGTCTTGGAAAATAATCTGCAGATCCTTGCGAAGAAAACGCATTTCGTTATAGGTGAGGCGCGAAAGATCAACACCGTCGTCAAGCTGCGCTTCATACGCCATAAAATCAGGATCATCGGAATATTCAGCTCGCAGAGCGTCCACCTCTTTGGCAAGCATCCCGGCTTTTTGAATAGCGCGCGAAAGCTCTGCCTCTTTAGCAGCTTTTTTCGCGCGATAGCCTTCAAGCTTTTTCCTTGCTCTTTGCTGCTTTTTTACAGCACCTTCCAAGCGCTTTACTTCTTCAATCAGAGAAACCGTAAACTCTATTTTCCCTTCTGTATCGAGAAGCAAGGCGCGGAGTCTGGCAACCAGAACGTTTGCCCTATGCTGCTTGAGAAGCGCGGCTGCGCCCTCGCGACAATCGTCAAGAGAAGCAAAGCCGCCGAGAATTTTCACAATATTACCAAATGCCGTCTGACATTCGGCAATCGCAAGGTTGCGGTTCTGAATATCGAAAAAAGTGGCTTGATCGCCCGCATCGTCACAGATTTTCGTAAGCTCATCCGCTTTTTTCAAGAGCTTCCCGTACGCCGCAATCATATCAGGGGCGTTTAAAAGCGTCTTTTCGACGTAAGACGGCGCTATTTCGGCAAGCGTTCGTCCATAATAGAGCGTACTGCCCGCCGTCTGACCGTAAAGCTGAAGCAAAACACGTCCGAGCGTCGATTTACCGCAGCCCGACTCACCGACAAGACCGAAGGTCTCACCCTCGTAAATGTCAATGGTAATTTCCTCATTGGCGCGGACGTAAAGCTGTTCTTTCTGAAAAAGACTGCTCTTGGCAATCGGAAAATACTTTTTAAGATTTGTGATGGATAACAGTTTTTTGGTGTTCGGCACTGTTTCTCACCTCCTTTTCCGGATAGAAACAACGAATCTTCTGACCGGGCTTTACCAAAGCAAGAGCGGGCTCTTGCTCAAAGCACTTTGACGTCGCGTACTTACAGCGAGGTGCAAATTTGCAACCCTTCGGCAGAAGAAGAGGATGAGGCACAGCGCCCGGAATCGGCTCAAGCTTTGCGCGCGTACCGTTCAGTCGCGGAATGGAATACATAAGTCCCTCGGTGTAAGGGTGACTCACGGGACAATCGGTAAAAATCGTCTTCGCCGACGTCGCTTCCACGACCTGACCGCAATACATAACCGCAACGTCGTCCGCCATTTCGTTAATAACGCCGAGATCGTGCGTAATAAAAAGAATCGCCGTACCGTTTTCCTTTTGCAGATCGTTCATAAGACGAAGAATCTGAGCTTGAATGGTAACGTCGAGCGCCGTCGTCGGCTCATCGGCAATCAGAATATCAGGCTTACAGGCAAGCGCCATTGCAATCATCACACGCTGGCGCATACCGCCCGAAAGCTGATGGGGATACTGACGAAGCACCGCCTCGGGATTGGGAATCTGAACGGCGCGAAGCATCTCAAGACTCTTTGATGCCGCTTTCTTTTTCGTCATACCCTGATGAATGATAAACGGCTCGGAGAGCTGTTTTTTAACCGAAAAAACGGGATTGAGCGAAGTCATCGGCTCTTGGAAAATCACGGAAATACGGTTGCCGCGAATCGAACACAGCTCCTCTGTGCCAAGACTCGTCAGATCAACGCCGTCAAATTTGATCTCGCCCTCGGCAATATAGCCGTTTCCGTCAAGCAAACGAAGAATACTCATTGCCGAAACGCTCTTACCCGAGCCCGATTCGCCCACGATACCGAGCGTTTTGCCGCGTTCGATCTCATAGGAAACACCGCTTACCGCCCTGACAACGCCTTTTCTCGTCTTAAAATACGTGTGAAGGTTCTTAACTTCAAGTAATGCCATATTCCAACCTCCTGTTCTTACTTTTCCTGTGCGCTCCTGGGGTCAAGAACGTCGCGCACGGTATCCCCGATCACGTTAATACTGATGGTGGCAATGGCAAGAAAAAGCGCGGGGAATACCCATTGCCACCAATAATTCTGAATGACGACCGAATTGTTCGCGCCGTTCAGCATATTCCCCCAGGTAGGACGGGGCTGCTGAACGCCAAATCCGAGGTAGGAAAGCGAAGACTCGGTCAGAAGACAGCCGGCAAAGTCGAGCGCCAGCGAAACAAGAATAACCGAAATAATATTCGGTAAAATGTGACGGAACGCGATCTTCGATTCCTTAACGCCCATACTCTTGGCGGCAGTAACAAACTCTTTTTCTCTCTCGGCAAGGACCTGACCGCGAATCATACGGGCAAGGCCTGTCCAGGACAGAACGCCGAGAATGATCATGATAATGAAAATACGCACATTTTCCGAGATCGGATAATTGCGGATAACAATTGAAAGCATCATAGCAAAGGGTAAAAACGGAATTGCCGAAAAAATCTCGGTAATACGCATCAGAAGCATATCAACCCAGCCTCCGAAATAGCCCGAAACACAACCGACGATGACCGCAATGATCGACGAAACGATAACCGCGACCGCGCCCACCGTCATCGTCATTTTACCGCCGTGAATAATACGCGTCAGCGTATCTCTGCCCACGCCGTCCGTGCCGAAAACGTAACCGCGCATCCCGAACGAACCGACAAGCTCACCGTCGTTCACAAGATAGGTCTGATAAGCACCGGTATAAACTTCGTTTGCCGAAGCACCGTAAAAATCGCACTGACCGTAGCCATTATGCCCCCATGCATACGCCTTGCCCGCATCAGTCGTCACCGCAAAATGTCTTGTACCCGAGGCAATTGATACAATCTTTTCGCCCTCGGGAATCTTCACGATCTGATCCTCACCGTAACGCGAGGCAGACTGCACGGCGATCGTACCGTCGTCACAAAGAAAAGCAAAGCAGTTGTCTGTCGCCGCAACGTCAATTACCTTTTTGGTGTAAAGATAGTCGACGAGATCGACCTTTTTATCACGGTCGGAAACCGTTGCCGTAGCACCGAAAAGCGGCCCTGCGGGAGAAGCGTATGTGCCATCCTTAAACAGAACGACGGCATAATAGTTTGAAAAAACGACTTTTCTGACGTCAGAATAATCCGCCGCGATCAGCTCTTTCAGGTTAATACAAGAATTTGCATTACCCCATGCATAGATCTTGCCGTCAATCACAAGCGCCGTTACCTGCGAACCACAGGTAAGCGACTCCACCTTCGTCACGTCGATCGTACCGTTCACAAGTTCTTCGGGCATTGAAACGAGTGCGGGATTTGCCGTATCGGTATTCAGACCGTATTGCGCAAGCGATCTGTCGCCCCAACCGACGATCTTACCGTCAGAGGTGATCGCGATCGCATGGTCACGGCCTGCCGCGGCATACGCTACGTTACCCTCACGGATTTCCTCGGGAAAATCCGCCACGTTGATCTTGGTGAGCGCATTCTTGGTTGATCCCCAGATATAAAGCGAATGATCCGTCGATACGCCCAGCGTAAAATTTGAAAATCCGCTGATCGCGCGAATATTGTCGCGAAGCTCGCGAGGAACGCGGCGCATCGACAAAACGGGCGCAATATTCTTCTGAAGCGGATCGGTATACGCAAGATCGATCGGACAGACAAGCGAGCCGATAAAAACAAAAGCAAAAATCCCGACGAGAACGAACAACGCCACAACAGCAAGCTTTCTTCTGAAAAAGGCTTTGATGGCAAGCTTAGATGGACTTTCCAGACGTTCAAGCGTAAAAACATCCTCACCCGAAAGCTCTTTGCTGCCGCCGAAAATCATACGGCGTCCCCAACGAAGAAACGACTTACCGATACGAAGAAAAACGTTTTCTTTTTTCATATCCTGATTGCGATTAGACATATCAGCGCCTCCTTATTTATTGACTCTGACACGCGGATCAACGAAGCCGTATGCAATGTCGATCAGAAGATTGCCCGCAAGCGAAATGAAGATGTAGAACATCTGCAAAGCCAGAATGACCTCGTTATCGTTATTCGTCAGAGCATCAAAATAGATCTTACCGATACCGTTCAGGGCAAAAATGTTCTCAATCATCAAAGAACCCGAAAAAATACTCAGAAACCACCCGATAACGAGCGTAACAATGGGAATCAGCGCATTACGCCATGCGTGAGAATAGATTACAACCTTTTCGCGAAGACCTTTGGCGCGCGCGGTACGAACGCAGTCCATCGAAAGCGCTTCGATCATCGAAGCGCGCACGTAACGTGTCATACCGCCAAGCGAGCAGAAGGTCATAACGATCAGCGGCAGACAGAGATGATACATCTTATCCCAAAAACGCGCCGCCGCCGTCCAGTTTTCACTACCCGCCGATTGCATACCGTTAACGGGAAACCATCCGAGCAGCACGGCAAACAGCCATATAAAAACAATGGCGATAATAAAGATCGGCAAACTGTATCCGACAACCGTACCCACCTGAATGACGGTATCCCGCTTCGAGCCGCGCTTAACCGCGCAGAAAATACCCATCGGAATGGTAATACCGAGCGCCAGAACCGTTGCAAATACGTTAATAAAGACGGTATTCTTCATCGGCTCGGCAATTACCTCGGTCACAGGCTTGTTCTGCATACGGGATTCACCGAAATTACCCTGCAAAAGTCCTTCAAAATGACCGTCGGCATAAGGATATACGCCAAGCCAACGCAAATACCTTTCAAAAATATTGCCGTCGAGTCCGTACTGCTTTTGCCAGAACTCATAGCGTTCATCATAATTCAGCTCCCCCTTACTCTGCTGTACCTCCGTCTTCGCCTTTTCGGCAGCCTTGTCCACGGGAAGCATATTATATACAAGATAAATGATCATGGAAAGAATCAGAAATACCGCGAGGATATAAAAGAGTCTTTTAACGATATATTTACCCATACGCATCCTCCAAAAAATTCAAATTCAAACTGTGTCTTGTGAAAACATAAACGGATACTGCTTCACACCGTCTGTCAATATGCCATTATCCGCTTGTGTTTTCACAAAACGCAAAAGAGGCTCAAGACGACATAAGTAGGGACGGCAGAAATGCCGACCCTACCCTCGTCATCATTATGTGAAAATCCGTACCTTAATATGAATACGATCCATTACTTCGTGTAATTTTCATAGAAGTCAGCTTCATCCATCAAAAAGTTATTACTGTAAACGTCATAATACTCGGGATTGACCGTCCAATAAAACGCCTGATCGTAGATAGTGCTGTTAAAGCTCGTCGCAAAGTTGATCGCGTTGACCTTGGGTGTACCGTCATAACCGTACTCGGTCGATCTTGAGTACTCAGCATAAAGACCGCTTGTGAAGTCACAGCCGGTATAAGTGATATACATGCCGATTTCGGAGGTAGCCGTGGGATTCTTCTGCCATGCCGTGATAAGCTGATCGGTTACCGAATTGGGCTGCGTACCGTAGTAATTAATCGCAAGAGGCATATAGTAGTTGCCGTCGATTTTAACAGTCTGATACTTACCGTCGGTACTCTTGAAGAAAAGATTGTCCTTGGAAAGCTCATAACCCGAAAGCTTCTTATAACGAACGTCATCCTTTGCGGCATCAAAGGTCTTACCTTCTTTGTTATAGATCCAACCCGCCGACTCAAGAACGGCGATCGCGCTGTCAGACGAGTAGGTATACTTATTGAGCTTGATTGAACCCGCCGTCGCCTTATAAGCGGCAGAACCGGTGTAGTAAGGGCCGTCAACAACCGCACCGTAACCGCCTGTGAAGGTAGCTGCAAATTCAGGACGGTTAATGGTATACATGATCGCCTGACGGACCTCCGTCATGCTCGTAGGGCCGAAATCGCAACGGAAAGCAAGCTTGCCGTAGCCCGCGCGGTCATAGTGCGTTTCCTTAAACGCGCCACCCGATTCTTCCACGATCTTAAGCGCCGCCTTGGTTTCATCGCCGCCGGTAATACCTGCGATAACGTCAACCTGACCCTTCTTGAACATATCCATCTGCGTTTCTTCAACAACCTCAACGTAAACGATCTTATCAATCGTGGCCTTGCCGCGAACGTCCTGCGTATAATAAGGATTTAACGTAAGCGTTGCGGTAAGCGAAGATTCGTCGTAATGCGAAACTACGTATGGTCCAGACCAGGGAAGACCGGAATTCCATTTGAGATTTTGAAGGATCTTAGCCGCCGTCTTATACACGGTCCTGCCGTCCTTTTTCTCGGTAGCATAAAAGGCAGCGTCAAGACCGCAAGCCCCGGTGGATTCATCGACAATAATCGCGCCGTCACCAAGATACAGCGCAAGAGGTGCAGGACTGAAGCTTGCATAGCTCATCGTGTAGTAATAACCCGCATAATCGGAAGTAAAGGTTACCGAGAACGTATAGTCATCAAGAAGCTTAACGCCTTCAAAGTAAACAGGTTTGCCTTCGCCCTGATATGCGTTAAAGGCTTTAAAGCCTACAAGCTGAAGACCTGCCGTACCCGTCGCGCCGCATTCAACGACTACGGGAGTCGAGTTCGCGAGGATAGATGCAATATAGTTCTTAGCGTTGATCTCGGAACCGTCCGAAAACTTAAGATCACTTCTTACCTTAATGGTATAGGTAAGCGTACCGTCTTTGTTGATGACCGAAACGGGAGTCTCGGCAAGCGCATCCATATTCCATACGAGCGCACCGTCCTTATTCGACTGAACCGTAGCATATCCCGAAGTCAGATTTTCAATGTCAAGATCGCCCGAGCCGGGAGAAGACTTTCCGAAAGAGGCGTTTCTGAACGCGCCGGAAAGCTTGGTCGATGAGCCGAGAATAGCCTGCGTTTGGCTGCCTGCAATCGTAGCCGCGATAATCGCATCAGCTGCGCCCCAATAAGGCGTAGTCACAAACCCTTCGATCTTACCGTTGTAAAGATCGAAATACTGATTGGAGTAGAGCGGAACTTCGGGCACAAGCCGATTCCATCTCTGCATATACAACCTCCACCATTCATTGTAAACGTCCTCTTCGGTCTTATACTTCGTGCTGTCCTTGGGAACGGAAGTATTGTAAACCATTGCCATAGAAAGAAAATCCATACCAAGTGTGTACGTCACGCCGTCTATCCCGACGGTAGCGACACCCTTTGAATCTTCCTGAACCATATCAATCGTAACCTGATTGCCGATCATATCGTAAACCGAAGTAAAGTCCTTGTGTGAAACCGCATCCGCTTCATCAACCGGCTGATATTGAACGGAAGTATTGACACCGCCGCTATCGCCTGCGGCAGTGCCGTCATTACCGCCGCACGCCGCAACCAAAGACACGGTAATAAGAGTCGCCATCAAAAGTGCAAGCATTTTGATTTTTCTCATAAATAGTCCTCCTGAAAAATTTTCAATTTTATATATGCCCGCGAGGATTCACACGGGAATATATACCGTCATTCGGTTTTACCGTGACGTCATCGAAAATGACATCGCCAAAAGCGAGCCGCGATACTATTATAAGTCCTCTTTTTAACCTTTGTCAAATGTAAAATATTATTTTTTTGGCAAATTCTATTTACTGCCGAAGCTTTTTCGCCATATTTACCCAAATTTTCAAATTATTTTAAATCAATCCCACGCTTCTCTTTCTTATTATTCTTCACAACCGGCTTCATAACATGTGACAAATAAAAAAGCAAGCGTCTTTAAAACGCTTGCTTTACCGTATCAACAAAAAAACTGTCTGCCGTCCGATTTACACTCTCATAATCACGGCAGTCAGATCCTTACAACCCGAAACAACAGCATCTGCCATCGCGCGGTTCAGTTCCTTCTCGCTGCCAAAGCCATACGTCACGCCAATTGCCGTTATACCAAGGGCGTGCGCTCCCTCAATATCGTAAAAACGGTCACCCACCATCACCGTTTCGGCAAGATCAAGTCCCTCGGTTTCAACGAGATGTCCGATCACTTCAACCTTCGCGTCACGTCCCGAAGGAATCAAAGCGCCGCAAACCGCCGTAAAATAGCCGTCGATCCCCGCCTTTTTCAGAATTTCTTTAGCGTAAACCTCAGGCTTCGAAGTTGCAAGATAACACCGTCTGCCGCTTTGCGTCAGCTTTTTGAGCATCGTTTCCACACCGGGATAAAGGGTGAAATTGAACATGCCGACGGGTGCGTAATGCTCACGGTAAAGCGCGACGGCGCGCGTGGCATCCGCCTCGCTCATTCCCATCGTATGCTGAAACGAATCGTGCAGGGGCGGACCGAGAAAAGTCATCAGAACCTTTTCTTCGGGACAGGCAACACCCATGTTGTCGAGTGCGTAAACGATTGACGAATAAATGCCCGCCTTCGAATCGGTAAGCGTGCCGTCAAGATCAAAAAGTACGTTTTTTATCATAAGCTCATCCTCATTTGTCACTATGTTAATGGTGATAGTCCTTCATCACCTGCGTGTAAGTTTCATAGCGGGCGCGATAATGAAAATATTCCTTTTCCTTGAGCCTTCCCTCTCGCCACAGCGTCTCAACGCGCTCGCCAAGCTTTTTACGCGCGGCGTGCGCCGTGCTTTTGTAATTATTCTGTAAATTCACGTCAATCTCAAAAATAATCGCATCAAGCTCTTTCACAGCTTTCGATTTAAAAAAGATCACAGCATTATCCTCCTTTACGGTTACCATCAGGAAATTCAAATACCAGTTTACCGCCGCCAAGGCGAAGTCTTGCCGTAAAAGGTTTTCCCGTACGCGAAATAAACGAATCTATATAGGGCGTTGCTTCGCCTGACAAGAGAACGGCAAGCTCACTTTCGGTAATCGCGTGCTTACAGACCGTTTTATAAAGCGAAAAATGACAGCTTTTATTACTGCACGCCCATCCAAGCTCACTCACCTTAACGGCTTTCTTGCAAATCGGGCATTTGCCAACCGCATCGCCGATGATCTCTCCCTTTTCGCGTACCGACGGGCCCGTGCGCTCAATGCGGATACCCTTGTACGAAAAAACCTCTGCGATCTCACGCTGCGCCAGCGTCACGCTGTCCGACACCTTGATTTCACCGCGATAAACGCGCTTCAGAGCTTTACCAAGCTCGGCAGTCTTGTATTTGTCCATCGAAATTTTCAGCTTTTCAAGCGTTTCGATCAGGTATTTACCGCCATCGAGAATGGTATAGACGTTATTTTTTAAAAGAATATACCCCGACTTACGCGCGTTGTCGATAATACCCGTGCGCGTTGCCTCTGTACCAAGCTCAAGTCCCTCGAATACCGCGCGGTATTCCTCACTGTCGTCTTCATCGGCAAGCGCCGCCTTGTCCTCACGAAAAGGATTTTTGAGATAATTGTTCAGCGTTTCAATGGTATAATGCTTCGGCGGCGAAGTCTTTTTCACCGTCGGCTTGAAGAGATGGTTGACAAAATCCCCCTTTTCAAGAGGAGGCAGAATTTTATCCTTGCCCGAGTAATCGTCAAACTCGGTCCAGCCCTTTTCAAGCATGATCATACCCTTCAGAGTAAAGACCTCGCAGCCCTTCACGTCAATCTCAATCTCGGTGCGCTGTACCACACAGTCTTTTTCGCAGAACACCGCAATAAAACGGCGAAAAACTGCCGAATAAACCTGGTATTCCCTATCGGAAAGCTTGTCCTTTTCAGGAATTTTATAGGTCGGCGTAATGGCAGAGTGCGACTCAATCTTACTGTCGTCAAAAATATTCTTGCCGCCCTTCATCACAACAGGATAGCCCATCTTTTTACAGTTTGCAAGAATTTTGGCAATCTTATCCTTTTCCGCCGTTGCCAGATATTCCGAGTTAGTTCTCGGATAGGTCAGGTAGCCTGCCTCGTAAAGCTTCTGCACAATCTCAAGCGACTCACTCATCGACATTTTATATTTTTTCCCGAGAAAGCTTTGTAATTTCGAGAGCGAATAAAGCTTGCCCGCCGACAGCTTGTCCTTTTTGCGCTTCACCGAAGTCACCACCGCATCGGCTTCATTGTATTTCTGACAGGTAGCCTCGGCTTCACCGTGCTTATCGGATTCAAACTGCAATTTCGACACAAGCTCGACCTCAGCGCCCTTTGTCAGCTCGTTGGATACGATCGCGTAATATTCCTTCGGCACAAAATTTTCAATCTCGCGGTCACGGTCGTAAATCGCTTTAACGATCGGTACAACCACGCGCCCTACGCGAAGAAAACTACCGCTTTTCAAGGTGGCGTACCGTGTCAGATTGATACCGTAAAGCCAGTCGATATAGGTACGCGCAAAACCCTCGTTGGCAAGATTTTCGTATTCCGACTCGTCTTTTAACTCTTTCAGCGCCGCCGCTACCGTTTCGGGTGTCTGATCGGGTAGCCAGAGTCGCTTCAACGCCTTACCCGCTACCCCAGATTTGATCATGCAAAGACGGACGATAATCTCGCCCTCACGGTCGGCGTCCCCCGCGTTGATAACGGTATCCACGTCGGCACGGCGGCAAAGCGAGCGAATGATCGAGAATTGCCGCGCCACACCGTCATCGCCGCGCAGAACGAATTTGAACTGCGGCGGAAAACAGGGCAGATTGTTAAGCGACCAACGAACCTTGTCACCCGGCTTATAACGATCGTCAAAATACGCCTCGGCATCGGCTAAGGAAAACAAATGACCGAACGCCCAGGTAATGATATATTCATGATTTTCCATATACCCTTGACGGTTCGTAAACTTACCGATCCCCGCCGCAATATTCCGCGCCAGAGACGGCTTTTCCGCAATGATGAGCTTCATCGTATTCTCCTTTCTTGCCGATATTACGTCAACCTCATCGGTATACCGTGTAACGGTAGTCCCGTTTCCTACCGCTTTAACGGCACATCAATTAAACACAGCCACGGGGCGCTCGGGGCGCTTCGCATAGGTAAACTTCACGTTTTTAAGAACCGGCCCCTTGCCGTTATACATAGGCGACGCCTCCACCGACACCGTACCCGTCACGCGAATCCACATACCCGTTTTCAGCTCCTCGGCTTCGGGTGTCATTGCCGCAAAACCGCGATAGGTCATATCCTCGGGACAGCAGATCATCATCTGACGGCCAACGGCAAAGGTGTTTTTCGGGAACTTTTCCTCGCGTACGCAAATTCCAAGAAAAGACACTGTCTTTTTGTGATATTTCATCACGTCTTCCGAAATATCACGGTAGAAATAGGCAAAATCATCGTCCCCGATTTCCACAACGTCGGCATTAATATCAAACGGCAGGGGGTCTTCGATCTCATCAGGCTCGATCTCACCGCTCACGTATTCATACACGATGCGACACGAGCGCGAGATACCTCTCACCGTCTTATGAAAAAGAATTTTATCAAAATCAGGCTTCACACGGTTGAAGATCACAGGATCAGCGCTTTGCAGCTTGTCCACCATCAGCTGTCGCATATTCGTATTATAATCGAGGAAGGTCGAGCCATCAATAAACAGAACCTCCTGATAAACAAGCCAATGCTCAGGCATCGCGCGGTAAAGATGATCAAGCTGCCACATACCGTTGTATTCCAGCATCACGCGGTCTGCGCGGTGCTTTTTCTCAAGCGCTTCAAGCTTTTCACGCGTTAATGCCTCAGGCGAGTCGATCACCTCAAGATATACGTCCTTCGAGGGATAGACCGAGGGATCAAGCTCCTCCTCCCCCTCCTCGCAAAGGATAACGAGCGTGCGTTCCTTCTGATAAAAGCCCTCGTCCGAGAGCGTTTCCTGTAAAAAGGTCGTCTTACCCGATTCTAAAAAGCCCGTAATAAGATAAACCGGTATTTCCTTTTTCGCCATAGCCTTCTCCTTATACGCCAAACAGCGCTTTTAACTTATCTTCATCAATGCCCGCACCGATCACGCAAAGACGACCGATCACACCCGCCTTGCCGCGACGGATATCACTCTCGCCCGGTACGTAGTCAAAATGTATCCATTCACCGCCGTCACTTGCCGCCACAATGCCCTTCGCGCGCAGTACCGTACCGTAGATATGCTCGTCTTCAAGGGCGAAAAGCATCTCGCCAAGTTCTTCCTCCGAAAAGCTGTGTGCCGTTTCAAAGCCACAGCTCTTGAAGACCTCATCGGCATGATGATGTCCGTGTCCGTGATCATGACAGCCGCAGCCCTCGCCATGCTCGTGGTGATGACCGTGCTCATCGCCGTGATGATGTCCGTGTCCGTGATCATGACAGCCGCAGCCCTCGCCATGCTCGTGGT
>CAZMAF010000008.1:0-9347 GCA_964564225.1 uncultured Lachnospiraceae bacterium | reverse complement strand
GACAGCCGCAGCCCTCGCCATGCTCGTGGTGATGACCGTGCTCATCGCCGTGATGGTGTCCGTGTCCGTGATCGTGACAGCCGCAGCCCTCGCCATGCTCGTGGTGATGACCGTGCTCATCGCCGCGATGGTGTCCGTGTCCGTGATCGTGACAGCCGCAACCGCAGCCCTCGCCATGCTCGTGATGATGACCGTGCTCATCGCCGTGATGGTGTCCGTGTCCGTGACGATGCTCTTCCTCAAGCTCGGAAATCGCATCGGCAAGTGTCGATCTCTTTTCGGTGGCAAGAAGAATGTCCTTACCGTCAAGGAGCGCCCAATCGGTCGTAATGATCACCGCATCGGGATTATGCTCACGCACAAGAGAGATCGCCGTATCGAGCTTTTCTCGCGAAAGACCGTCGGTATGACTGAATACGATTGCGCGCGCCGACGCGATCTGGTCGTTAAAAAACTCACCAAAATTCTTCATATACATTTTGCATTTCTTGGCATCCACAACCGCCGTCGCGCCGTTCAGAACGAGCGACTCGTTGTGAAGTTCCTCAACAGCGCGGATAATGTCGGAAAGCTTGCCCACACCCGACGGTTCGATCACAATGCGATCGGGCGCATAAGTCGCCACCACCTCGGCAAGTGCCTTGCCGAAATCGCCGACAAGAGAACAGCAAATACAGCCCGAGTTCATCTCGTTAACCGTAATACCCGCATCAGCAAGAAAACCGCCGTCTATACCGATCTCACCGAATTCATTTTCGATCAGAACAACCTTCTCACCCTGATAGGCTTCCTTCACGAGCTTCTTGATCAGCGTCGTTTTGCCCGCGCCGAGAAAGCCTGAAATAATATCAGTCTTGATAGTTTTCATAGTTTTACCCTCTTTATGTTCACAAAATTGATAGATTAACTCAGAGGCAAGAGCCAACTCTCACCAAATAGAGTATACCACAAAAAGAAAGCCTTGTCAAACGAATTTCCTTTCTTTTCGATAAAAGTCCTCGCTTTTCTTTCTTGTAATGATCCTCGCCGTTCTCTTTTTTTCGAAAATCAGAATCGGTAAAATTGCCTTCGGCTCGTATTGGGCAGTCACACTTTGCGGTGCCGCCATCCTTCTTTTGTTCGGTGTCGTCGACGTCGCCCCGTCAGGAAATCACCACCTACACCATTCCCGACTCGGTCACGGTCATCAGCGCGTGGGCGTTCTGCGACTGCCACAATCTTGAAAATATCATCATTCCCGACTCGGTCACCGAGATCGGCGAAGGCGCATTCTATCAATGACGATGCGCTCCGCTCAGTCGTCATTCCCGACTCGGTAGATAAAATCGACGATACCGCCTTCCGCGGTTGTGTAAACCTCGAGGCAGTTACCATTTCCGATTCAGTCACCGACTTCGGTTGGGGGATCTTCAACGGATGCGATAAAATCCACGTCATCTGCTCCGATACCTCTGCCACCGCCAAATACTGCGACAAGAAAAATATCCCTTATTCCGAAAAATAACAAACGCTCCAATCAAAACCGCGCGAAAGATTCTTGTTGGAATCTTTCGCGCGGTTTTTCAAACAAATTTTAATTTATGGAGATTTTTTCACAGAAAACTTTTTCAAAGAGTTTTCCCAAAAAACGTCGTCACAAAACCGTCCATTTTCGCCGAGGAAATATCGCCGCCGATCACCCTGCCGCGATAAACGAGAAGATTGGCATAAACCGTATCGGAGCTATCGTAATTCGTGATCTCATAGCGATAATGCTGACAAATTTTACCTGCATACTTTCCGAGATCAAGCCCCTGCGTTTTCTGCATATCATTGTAAGCGGTAAAAATACCGTCAAACTCCTTCGGAAGCGAAACCTCCTCGTAAAAAGGCTCTTTATCACTCACCGTCCACCCGAATTGCGAAAGAAAATTTCGGCGGTCGGCATCGGTTCGGACATTATCAAACGTAAGCTCCTTGCCGTCGGGCGACAAAACGGGCAAGGCCTCGCTCTCATAGGCAGGTACGAAAATCACAAGCAAGATCAGAACAGCAAGCGACAACGCCATCGCCGCCGCAAATTTCAAACTCGACCCCTTGATCGCATAAACAAACATAGCACAAAACTCCTTATTTCGTTTTTTGCTACTACACTATGCGAAAAAAAGAAAAATTAGACCGATTCCCTTTCCTCAAGAAGCCGTTTTGCCCGAAAAATCGGTATCGAGAATGCCCAAAGCCCACCTTCAAACGACACCGCTTTCTCATCAGGCGATGCCGACAGCTTGAATAATGCAATTTTTTCATTCTCGTTCAGCAAAGTCGTACCAAGATGACCGCCCCGCGACTGCCATTCGTTTTCAAGGCGTATTCTCGCCTCAACTGACGAAACGCCCAGCTCGATCAGCTCCTCGACGTCAACCGTTTCAAGACTGCCGTCAAGATAACGATCGACGTTGTAATTCACAATCACAGCATCGGTATTCGGCAGAGCGATCAACTCAAAGAACAATAAAGCGCCCACAATCGCCACCTTACAGAAAGGAAAGCGCGAAACAATCTGCCTCACGATAATCATTAAGAACACAAAGGTCAGAAGTAACATTAACCGGGACGCATACACGCGCTTCTGCGTAAAACCGTACACCCCGATATAGAGCGCCATTTTCGATAAAGCCGTCGCGATCAGAATGAGCGAAAAACAAGCAGATACTGCAAAAGATCACCGACTTTGCAGTCAAGAGCCTTACAAAGCGCTTCTGAGGTCGAAAAGCGCACAGCTTTCGCCAGACGTGCTAAAGGACAGTTTTGCAAGAATACGGTATATCTCGAAAGAGGTATGCCGTATTTTGCATTTATGTCCACAAATGCAGTGCTTATCAGCTTTTCACTTTTATTGATTTCCGATTCACACCGTCCGTCTCTTTCCCTGATTTTCGATCACGATGCCAAGTCTGCCGTCATCCGACGAAACCGACACGACCGAGCGCATACGGATGCCCTGCTCTCTTAGTTTTTTGCCCGCGCCGAGATAGGCGCGTTCCAATGCCACGCCAACGCCGACAAGCTCAGCGCCCGCCTGTCTGACAAGCTCGATAAGGGCAAGCGAAATACCGCCCATACCGATACAGTCGTCAACAATGAGAACGCGATCTTGCTTTTTCAGAAAGCGCTTAGGCAAATAGAGTGTCGTATTGCTCTTACTGTTGACAACCGCCGTATAGCCGGGATCACCCTGCCGCTTTCTCGCAAAAAGCGCGGGACAGCCAAGCCGTGCCGCCGTCGCATACGCAATGGCAATACCGGCAGGCTCGGCAGTCAGAACGACCGTCACGCCCTTATCGGCAAAGCATTCGGCAAAATCCTCGGCAACCGAGTCAACAATATCAGGCTCAATGCGACGCGAAAGAAAACCGTCAAGATCAGGACGGATACCCGCCGCAAGCAAATCGTTAATTTTCTTTTCAAGAAGCTTCATAGCGTTCTCCTTCAGGACATTTTTCGATAAATCAAAAGATAAAAGGAAGCTGTCGCCGTCACGCTATCAAGCTTTGACAATCTTTCGTGACCGACCTTGCCCGTGCGGTAAAAATACGGAGTCATCAGCACAAGATCGCGGATCGCTTCCCGACCGTTCAACGTAAAAGACGTCGTTACCTCGCGCTTTTCGACAAATTCAAATCCGTCAAGCGCCGTCGGCTTCGGCTTGTTTTCATAGGGCGTGTCGTAAATTGCCGCCTTCAGCTCGTAAAGATGCCGCTCGGCAGGAATCACGTCGATCACAACACCGCCGACCTTCAGTACACGATGAAATTCCTCGCGGCAAAAGGGTGAAAAAATATTGGTGATCGCATCGCAAATTCCGTCTTCCACAGGCAGATCGTAAGCGGAAGCAACCGCAATACCGTAGCAGCACTCTTTTTTAGCAGAATATGCCGCCGCTTTTGGCGAAATATCAATGCCGTAGACCGAAAACGCGCTGTTTTTCGCAAATTCCTCGGTATAATAACCCTCGCCACAGCCGGAATCCAGCAAAACGCCGCCCGAAAGATAGTCGGTAAGCGCCTCTGCCACCGCTTTTCGCATCGGCGCATATGCACCCGTTGACAGAAAGCGCCGTCTTGCCGTCACCATATCGGCATTGTCTCCATGTGATTTACCAAACGCGCGCAACAGGTTGACGTAACCTTTTGCCGCAATGTCAAAGCTATGCCGATTTTCGCAAACGAGCGCACCGCTCTCTCTTGTAAGAGAGTGATGACAGATCGGACAGCGAAAAAACCGTTTTTCAAAGGGTATCATCAGGCATTACCGCTGTTTTCATTGAGAAGCTTATACTTCAATTCCCAAAGCGATGCCGACAGGTCAACGTAGTATCGGTGAGGATTATCAAGACGTTTGACCTCATCCCAGAGCGTTTCGATCTCTTTTTGGCAATAAGCACGGATTTCTTCAACGCTCGGACGGTCATACACGAGAACGCCATCCCTGAAGATCGGCTCAAGCAAGGGACGCGCGATATAATCTTCCACCGTCTTCTTTTTCCATGTAAAGTGCGGGTCAAAGATCACGAGCGGCTTTTCGTCGTCGATCACCTCATTGTACAGCGTAATCTGGTCGGCAATCGCCTTGCCCGTCGATCTGTCGTACAGACGGTAGAGCTTTTTATAATGAGGATTGGTGATCTTTTCGATGTTTTCCGAAATTTTGATCTTGGGCAGAATCGTACCGTCCTCTTTTTCTACGGCAACAAGCTTGTATACACCGCCGAACACGGGAGAGGAACGCGAGGTGATAAGTCTTTCCCCCACACCGAAAGCATCAATCTTCGCGCCCTGCTGAATAAGGTCGCGGATAATATACTCGTCAAGCGAGTTGGAAACAATGATCCTGATATCGTAAAGTCCCGCCTCGTCGAGCATCTTTCTCACACGGCGTGAAAGATAAGCCACATCGCCGGAGTCGATTCTCACGCCGCCGCGACGGATATTATGCTTCTTAAATGCCTTGATCGCATTGGGAACACCGCTTTTCAGAACGTTGTAGGTGTCGATCAGTACGGTTGCGCTGTCGGGATAGATCGAGCAGTAAGTGTCAAACGCCTCAAACTCGGTATCGAACATCTGTACCCAGGAATGCGCCATCGTACCGCCCGTCGGTACGCCGAAACGCTCCTCAGCAATCGTACAGGCTGAGGATGAACAACCTGCAATATATGCCGCGCGCGCACCTAAAATTGCACCCGCAGAGCCTTGCGCGCGGCGCGAACCGAATTCCGAAACCGGTCTTCCTTCCGCCGCACCCACGATACGCGAGGTCTTGGTAGCGATGAGCGACTGATGATTGATCGATAGCAGAACGAAAGTCTCGATAAACTGCGCCTCGATCGCAGGAGCGCGTACTGTCATAATCGGCTCACTCGGAAAGATCGGAGTACCCTCGGGTACTGCCCAGATATCACCCGTAAAATGAAAGCCCTTCAGATAATCGAGAAACGCCTCGGAAAAAATATGCTTTTTGCGCAGACAGTCAATATCCTCTTCGGTAAATTCAAGGTCCTCAATATAATCAATAAGCTGATCGAGACCCGCGCAAACGGCATAACCGCCACCGTCGGGAATATCGCGGAAGAATACGTCGAAATAGGTAATCGTGTTCCTCTTTCCGCACTGAAAATAGCCCTGACCCATCGTCAGCTCGTAAAAGTCGCAAAGCATTGTATAGTTTTCTCTGACTCTCTTAGTATCCATCTTCATCTCTCCTTATGCAAAAAGCCGCCGTAAACGGCGGCAAAAGCCGCGTAAGCAGCTAATGTTTACTTTTTTCTTTTAAAAATACGGCGAAATACACCCTTGACTTTTACAAGAACCAATCGGAAAGGACGGGATGCCATACGCCGTCTTGCATAGCGCACCACCCACCTGTCCTCCACCGAAACGTACTGTCCGTCACGGTAGAAGCCCACCATCTTCGCAAAGATCATATCATCAGTCACACCTTTTTCAACAACGACCTGATTGTCACCGCAAAGATCATAACTGTTTTTCCTCACCTTCAGGATACGGTGCAACACGTACTGCCCGTTCGCTCTCCTGTAAAAGGGAACGTCCCCTTTTTTCAGCCTTCCCTCTACGGGAACAAGCACCACGGGATTTTCGTGATGGCAGAGCAGCGGGAGCATAGAAATACCGCCCGGCGTAAAGACCAGCTCGCCGTTTTTCTTCAGCACATCTTCATAGGACTCAGTCATCAAGAAGCGCCGCCTGTCTTAATTTTTCAACGAAAAGAGAAACATCGCGCGAGGCAACCTCCTCAGAAACGTCATACTCGTCAAGAAGCTTTGCCACAAGAGCCTTTTCGTCACAACCCTTCACAAGCTCGTCCCAGAGAAGACGGGCAGAGCCCGAAAGGGTGATCATCACGTTCTTATGTGTTGCCATAGTATCACCAACCGGAACGACGATCTCGGCATTTGCGCATTTTCTTAAAATAAACCCTTCTTTGATCTTCATAAAAAACTCCTTTATTCGCTGCAAAGAGCCTTCTCGGCGACCTCGGCAGCCTCAATATCCATAGTACAGTAAAGCTGATACACGGGACAGCTTGCCAACATCTCGCTGACAAGGTCGATCGTCGTAAAATACGCCGTCTGATCTTGCGGACGGTAGATCTGATTAAAGAGAAGTCCAAGCACCGCCTCGGGCATTACACGCTCGATCACATTCTTTTCGCCCCTTTGAAGAATAACGATACCCTTCAGGGGAAGCGACACGTTCGTATCAAGATCATGCTTGCCGCTCCAAGGTGTACCGCAAGCGTAAAAGCCGTCGTCTTTTTTCATAATGATCGGCTTATCGTCGTTAATCATAAAGCATTCGGGAAAACGCTCGCGCCAAAGCCGTGTATGCGTGCTTTTCCCCGTACCGCTCGGCGCGCAGAATAAATATGCCCGTCCGTCCTTGGCAATAGCAGAGCCGTGCATCAGAAAACCGCCGTATTCCAGCATTTTCGTCGCAATAAAGCGGTAAATGGCAAGATATTCGCTATGCGCAGGGTGAAAATTCAGCTCATTATCCAGCTCCGAAGCAATCTCACGCTGAATATCCGCCTCACTGAGCGCTACTGTAAAATCAACCTCACCGTCCGCAAGATAATCGTCAATCTGTCGGTTTAAGATAGGATTGTCGTGACGGACGTCGATCACAAGATCTGCAATTCTCAGTTTCGGCATAAACAGATTTCCTTTCGCGTTCTTGTTCACAGTTTATTCACGCTTTGAACAAAACTCAGACACAAGTCTGTGCTACACTATATACTGTGACCATACTTATAGACAGTATATCATCTTTTTTTCACCTTGTCAAGTTTTCACCGTAAAAATCGAAACAAGTAAAGGAGGAAAGCGGATTGTTTGGCTACGTTAAAATACGGAAAGGCGACCTTCGTATCAAGGAATACGAATTTTACAAAGCGGTCTACTGCGGACTCTGCCATCACCAAAAAAAACTTTCCCGCCGCCTCCGTTACAGCTTGAGCTACGATATGGTGCTTCTCGCTCTCGCCCGTATGGGCGTTTTGGGTGAACGCGCCTCTTTTATCAGAAAACGCTGTCCCGCGCACTGTCTCAAAGGATGTCTGACAGTCGATGCCTCCGAAAGCCTTGCCTACACCGCCTCCGCTTCCGCCATTCTCTTATACGAAAAGCTCTGTGACGATATTCACGATGAGCGCGGTATCAGAAAACTTGCAGCAAAGCTTATGCGGCAAAGCGCGCGAAAAGCAATGGCGCACGCCCCCAACCCCGCCCTGCGGCTTACCGTCAAACGCTATCTTTACGAGCTTGACGATCTGGAAAAAGAAAACTGCCCGGCTTTCTACGACGTCGCAGACGTGTTCGGAAAACTTCTCGGCGCAATCTTCGCTTTTGACGAAAACGAACGCTTTTCAAGCGCGGATCAGCAGTATTTATACGAGATCGGCTACCGCACGGGACGTTTTATCTATATTCTCGATGCTTACGAGGACCGCGAGGACGACGAAAAGCAAAAGAAATACAACCCCTTCAACCAAAGTGGCAAAAACTACGGCGAAAATGACAGGCAAAGCCTCATCACCGCGCTCGATATGGAAATGGTCGGAGCGGCAGAGGCACTTGCAAAGCTCCATATTTCCGACGAAGGCATCCATGCTATTCTCGAGAATTTATTAACGCTCGGACTGCCCGACGTCGCGCGCCGTATCATTTTACAACCTGAATCCCTGACCGAAATACAAACAGAAAGTGACAGATTACGATGAAAAATCCCTACGAAATACTCGGTATTTCCTCCAATGCAAGCGACGAGGAAGTCAAACGCCGTTATTACGAGCTTGCCCGAAAATATCACCCCGATAACTGTCAGGATGACTCTATGAAGGCATACTACGCCGAAAAAATGAAGGAAATCAATCTCGCCTACGAAACAATCAACTCATGGCGCGCCTCGGGCGAGCATACCGCTCAGAACGGCGACAGCTTTTATCAGACGGTACGCCGCCTGTTAAACGAAAACCGCATCGCAGAAGCAGACCGACTGCTCGAAAGCGTGTCCTATACCGAACGCCACGCCGAATGGCTCTTTCTGAAAGGCGTGATGTTCACAAAAATGGGACGGTATTTCGATGCGCTCAATATGCTCGAAGCGGCTTGCCGCGAGGACCCGGGTAACCCCGAATACCGCGATGCGCTGAACGCGATGCGAAACGCCACCGCGAATATGCGCGCGGGCGGCAGCGACCGGCACAGCAACGCAGGATGCTCTAACTGCGATATCTGCTCCAGCCTTCTCTGCGCCGACTGTTGCTGTGAATGCATGGGCGGCGACCTCATCCGTTGCTGTTAAAATGAACGTTAAAATGAATGTTAAAATGAATGTTAAAATGAAAAAGACGAAACAACTGACACTCTCGGCGCTGTTCGCGGCATGCAGCACCGCTTTACTCGCCCTCGCCTCGCTGACCGAAATTGCCGATATTGCCATTTCAATGTTCGCCTCGGCGATTTTGATGCTCGCCGTCATCGAGCTTGGCGAAAAATGGGGATTTATGATCTACGCCGTCACGTCAACACTTTCCTTAATGCTCTTACCAAGCAAATTCATCGCGGCGGTCTATCTCGTTTTCACAGGACTGTATCCCTTGATCAAACGTCACTTTGACCGCTTCAGAAAACCGCTCGCGTGGTTTTTCAAGGCGATATATTTCAATCTTTCGCTGACAGCCGCGCTCCTTGCCGCACACTTTCTTTTTGCCATTGACACCTATCAAGGCTGGATGCTCGTTTTATACTACGGCACTGCCAACCTCTGCTTTATCCTCTTTGATATTCT
>CAZMAF010000007.1:0-39809 GCA_964564225.1 uncultured Lachnospiraceae bacterium | reverse complement strand
TAAGGATGAAAAGCTGATTCAGTACACTTACAAGAACGGCAACGGACGTCTCAAGAAGATGACTTACGCGAACGGTCACACGATGAAGGCTGTTTACAACTCCATCGGTCAGATGGTTGCTGAAAAGTGGTTTGAGACCGAGGCTGCGGCAGCATCTTCTACTGCAACTCCCACTGCACACTATAAATATGTCTACGATGGCGACGGAAATATCGTCAACAAAAAAACGCCCTTTCCCATAATAATACTTGTCAAAAGAGAAAATCTGTGATATACTATCAATAATGACAATTGCTTACATCAAAATGTAAATACTGATGCAAGCACACAGAAAGGACACCTCATGAAAACACTCGGTTACTATAACGGTTTATACGGCGAACTCGATTCCATGCAAGTACCCATGAACGACCGCGCCTGCTCTTTTGGCGACGGGCTTTACGACTCAGCCTATGCCAGAAACGGTATCGTATACTCCCTGCACGAACATATAGACAGAATTTTCCGTGGTGCAAACGAGCTTGGCATTGTACCGCCCTGCACAAAAAAGGAAATGACCGATACCATCAACGAAATGGTTAAAAAAGTAGATGCCGACGAGGTTTTCGTCTATTGGCAGCTATCGCGTGGTACAATGCCGCGAAGTCACGCCTATACCGACAAAATGAAGGCAAATTTCTGGATCATCATCCGCCCGATGTCAATCCGTGAAACCTATAAAAAAATCCGTCTGCTTTCCCGTGAAGATACACGCTTTTTCCATTGCAATATCAAAAGCCTGAATCTTATTCCCTCCGTTCTGGCCGCAACCGCCGCAAAAAATGCAGGACTTGACGAATGTGTATTCCATCGAAACGGCAGAGTGACCGAGTGTGCGCACTCCAACATTCAATTTATCAAAGACACAACTCTTGTCGTCCCCCCTGCCGACAGCATGATCCTCGCCGGCATTCAACGGGGACACCTGATGACGAAATGCCGTGAATTTGGTCTTTCGGTAGAAGAACGCCCCTTTATGATGGAAGAAATGCTTGAAGCGGACGAAATTCTCGTCACATCGGCAGGATCTATGTGTCTTGCCGTATGTGAGATTGACGGAAAAACCGTAGGTGGTAAAAATCCAGACCTTTTAAAACGCTTGCAAGATGCTCTACTTGGCGATTTTCTCAAAGAAACGACACCGTAATAACAAAACCCCGACAATTTGTCGGGGTTTTACGATTATTTAATAGGATAAAGCGGATACTTTTCGCAAAGCATCTGTACTTCAGAACGGATATAATCCGCCATTTCTTCAAAATGATCCTCGCATGCAATACGAATGAGACGCGCAAGCGTAACAAAATCATCACTCTGAAGACCTCTCGTCGTAGCAGCAGGCGTGCCAAGACGGATACCCGAGGTAATAAACGGACTCTGGGGATCGTTGGGAATGGCATTCTTATTAACCGTAATATGAACGGAGTCAAGGCGCTTTTCAAGCTCTTTGCCGGTAATATTGAAATTACGAAGATCAAGCAAGATCAAGTGATTATCCGTGCCACCCGAAACCATATCAAAACACTGCATCGAAAGACCCAAAGCAAATGCGCGCGCATTCTTTACTACTCTTTCAGCATACGCCTTAAATTCAGGCTTTAACGCCTCGCCAAACGCAACAGCTTTTGCGGCAATGGTATGCATCAAAGGACCGCCCTGCGTACCCGGGAAAATTGCTTTATTGATCTTTTTGGCATATTCCTCATTGTTAGTCAAAATCAAACCGCCGCGAGGACCGCGAAGTGTCTTATGTGTCGTTGTAGTCACAATATCAGCATACGGCACGGGGTTCTGATGGAAGCCCGTTGCAACAAGTCCGGCAATATGCGCCATATCTACCATTAAAAGTGCGCCGTTTTCATGTGCAATCTTCGCAAAACGTTCAAAATCAATCGCCCTTGGATACGCCGATGCGCCCGCAACGATCAACTTCGGCTTATGCTCTTTAGCAAGACGTTCTACCTCATCATAATCAATTCTGCCTGTTTCGGGACTAATACCGTAAGGAACAAAATTATAAAACAAACCCGAAATATTAACAGGAGAACCGTGTGTCAAATGACCGCCCTCGGCAAGTGACATACCGAGAACAGTATCACCAGGCTGTAAAAACGCAAGATAAACTGCCGTATTTGCCTGCGCGCCACTGTGAGGTTGTACGTTAGCATACGCCGCGCCGAACAACGCCTTTGCACGCTCAATAGCAATATCCTCAACGACATCCACACATTCGCAACCGCCGTAATAGCGTTTACCGGAATAACCTTCAGCATACTTATTGGTAAGCACAGAGGCATTTGCCGCCATTACCGCTTGGCTAACAAAATTTTCAGAAGCTATCAACTCAATACCGTCCCGCTGACGTTTCAATTCCTTTTCAATCGCAGCGGCAACGTCGGGATCAAACTCTTTGAGATATGCGCAACTGTATAAAATCATAATAAACTCCTTTACCGCATGTACGGTTTACTGTCAAATACACGGACAGTATACCTTACTTTTTGAATTTTGTAAACCCCTTTTCGTAAAGTTTCTGAATTTTATTGACAACAGCAACAAATTTTGATATAATTTACTCAATTTTATTATCATCCTACAAGCACTCAGGAGAAGTTAATATGGTGTATTCGCTTTGGAGCAATACCATTCCCTATTACGACGAAAATCTTGGACAAATACCCAAGCTTATCCCCTTTCCTAAAGAAAACTCAAAAGCCTGCGTAATCGTCTGCCCCGGCGGCGGCTATTCCAAGCTTTGTAATGACCGCGAAGGCGAAATTATTGCCCAAATCTATAATAAGCACGGTATTTCCGCATTTGTTCTCGAATACCGCATCTATCCCTATCAATATCCCACACAACTTGAAGACGTGTTGCGCGCCATCAGAGTCGTGCGCTCCCTCGCATCAGTATACGGCTACGATGAAGATAAAATTGCCATTCTCGGCTTTTCAGCTGGCGGACACCTTGCCTCAATGGCAGTCACGCACTTTGATGAAGGCAAAGAGAACGGTGACGAAATCGATAAAATTTCATCACGTCCCAACCTTGGCATTCTTTGTTATCCTGTTATCACAATGGGAGAATATACCGATCGCAGCACACGAAACAACCTGCTCGGTAATATGCAAGACGATCTGGAAATGAGAGCATTTCTTTCGTCAGAGCTTAATGTCAAGGATAACTCTCCCCCATGCTTTATTGCGCATACAGTCAATGACAAAACCGTTCCCGTACAAAATTCAATGATGTTAGCTTCGGCGCTAATCGAAAAAAACATCCCTGTAGAACTCCATATCTTTCCATACGGCAGACACGGATTCAGCTACGGGGTATACGAAGGCACTCAACACGCAGCGCAATGGATCGATCTCTCTGTCCACTATATCCAGGATTACCTTTTGTAACTATATTGCAAAACAAAACAGTCATTAATATCGGAGTTTTTATATGACATTTCCCACCACAATTGCCGCTATTGCCACTCCATACGGCAGAGGAGGCATTGCCACAATACGAATTTCAGGCTCAGACGCTATTCCAATCGCCGATGCTGTATTTTGCCCCAAAAACAAGAAAAAACTCGCTGACACACCCACAAATCGTGTCGTTTACGGCGATATTACCGAAAGAAACATGATTCTTGACGACGGTATAGCCACCATCTTTCGCGCTCCGCACTCCTATACGGGCGAAGACACCGTAGAGATTTCCTGTCACGGCGGTATACTCATTACCGAAACCGTCCTGACTGCCATTCTCGCCGCGGGTGCAGTTCAGGCCGGCCCAGGCGAATTTACGAAACGCGCTTTTATTAACGGCAAACTTACACTGACAGAGGCGGAAGCCGTCATTGATCTCATTGATGCCGAAACCGAAGATCAGATCAAGCTTGCAAGACAACACACCTCGGGGATACTTTCAAAGGAACTGAACTCACTTTACGCGGCGCTTTTGGAAATTGTCTCGCAAACCTACGTTTACGCCGATTATCCCGACGAAGATCTCACCGATCTTTCAAGCAAGGAAATTCGTCAAAAGCTTGTAAACATCCGTGAACATATCGAACAATTGATTGCCTCGTATATAACGGGACACGCCATTACAGACGGTATTTACACCGTTGTAGCAGGCAAACCCAATACCGGTAAATCCTCCTTGATGAACGCCTTGCTCGGCAGAGAACGCGCCATCGTTTCCGGCATTGCCGGGACAACGCGCGACTATCTTGAAGAAAAAGCAACCATCGGAAAAATCCGCCTGGTCCTCGTCGATACGGCAGGCATACATGCATCGGATGACGAAGTTGAAAAAATCGGAATCGAGCGCTCTGTCTCAACTCTTGAAAAAGCAGAACTCATTCTCGCTGTATTCGACGCTTCTCTGCCTTGCTCCGATGAAGACGAACTATTTATTAAAAAAATCAATGCACTTTCCGTTCCTAAAATCGCTATACTCAACAAAAACGACATGAACATCGACAAAAGCGAAACCTATCTTCACCACCTTCAGACCTATCATGCAATTCTTTCGCTTTCTGCGCAAACCGGAAACGGCATAGAAGAACTGAAAAACACCGTAGAATCGCTTTTTGCAAAGGGTGATATTGATTATTCGCAAACCGCCATTTTATCAAACGCGCGGCAGAAATCAACCCTTTTACGCGCAAAATCAGCAATAGACAATGCTATCTCGGCGTTGGATAACGGATTCTCACAAGACGTAGCGGGACTTGATATCGAAAACGCTATGTCCGCGCTCGGCGACGTTGACGGACGAAGTGTCACGATGGATATTGTTGACAGCATCTTTCACCGTTTCTGTGTCGGTAAATAATGGAGGACAATTATGTTAGACTTGCTCGAAACGCATAAACATTTTATCTTGCAACATCTGAAGCGCGGCTGTACCGCCGTCGACTTCACCATGGGAAACGGTCACGATACCCTCTTTTTATCCCGCGCCGTCGGCAGTGAAGGAAAAGTATATGCATTTGATATTCAAGAAGCGGCGCTCACCTCTACACGACAATTTTTAAAATCACAAAATGCTCCCGAAAATTATACGCTTATTTGTGACTCGCACCATAAAGTCAGGGATTATGTCAACGAAAAAATCCTCGTCGGTATGTTTAATCTCGGATTTTTGCCCGGCGGAGACAAAAGTATTACCACCCTGCACGAAACCACCATTCCTGCCATCCAAGCAGCAATTGAATTACTCGAACGCGACGGCTGTCTGATCATCGCTGTTTATCCCGGTCACGAGGAAGGAACGGTAGAAGGGCGCTTGGTAGAAGAATTACTTGCCACTTATGACCGAAGCCGCATCCTGACTGCCAAATTCAATATTGTAAACTCCCCTTCCTCGCCTTTTTTCTTTCTCGTCGAAAAAGGATAAAACACCTCCAAACAAAAAACCGCAGAGCATTGCAAAACTCAGCGGTTTTTCATTTCAAGACTATCGTTTAATCAAAATCCCTTTCATACCTTCCGTACCGTTATGGAACGCATACACGGTATTCATTTCTTCCTCGGTACAACCAATCAGGAGTTTGATCTCGGAATCCCGTTTTAAAAGATCAACAATACAAATAACAGCATTTACCGAAGCCAACGGTAACGACCCGCGCCATACGTCGATTCCCTCGCCGTCCATCGAAGCCGTATTCTCGATATATCCATAATCCAATTCATACCGTAATGCAGGAAATCTCGGATGTGCGCTTCCCTTTGGCCTTTCAATTACAATTTTTCCTGATAATACAATCGTATCGACCGCTTTCCAAAAATCTTCGTTATACTTTGTGAGCATCATGTAAGCCTCCTTATACACAGTCGCGCTACCGGAATTAAAGTAAAAACCACGGAAAAGCCGTGGTTTTTACTTTAAATTACTTATTCTTCAAAAGTTCGCAAATTTCCGAAAGCAACTTTTCCTGATTGAGTATAGCGGCATCAAGTTTTGCCTGCTTTTCAGCAAATGCGGTAGCAGCCTCGTCCGCAGCAGCTTTTTCGGCAGCAGCCTTAGCATCCGCCTCTGCTCTTTGAGCAGCTTCTTCTTCCCTTTTCTTTTCTTCAAGCTTATTTCTAATACCGGTAATAATACGGACAACCACAAAAATACAAAACGCCACAATAATAAAATCAATGATCGTCTGAAGCCATGTGCCCCACAAAATCGCAACCTCTTCAGTCACAACCTCGCCGGCTTCATCAAGCGACTCGGGCGTAATGACCGTCTTAACATCATCAAGAGAACCGGATCGCATGAAGATCCCGACAAAAGGATTGATAACATAATTCACAAGACCGGTAACAATCTTGCTGAACGCGCCGCCGACTACAACGCCGACTGCCATGTCGATTACGTTGCCTCTGGTAATAAACTTCTTAAAATCCGCCCAGAAGCTACTCTTTTTCTTGTTTTTCTTTAACATAATTTTAAAAATCCTTTCTTTACATAAGTTTATTTCTTTTTAAATTATTTTTCTTGTTCCGCAAGTCCGAGATACGGTTTTGCACCAAGGAATTCGCACGCTGCAAAATACCGTTTTTTGGCAATCTGCTCGTTGGTGGGATTTCGCTTTCCGTTACACACCGCACGAATCATCAGATTCTTTGGCGTTTCTTCGGCATCAATCAACTCCGGCATATCCACACGATACCCAAACGACTCCAATTTCAAACCCCGCAAAGCATCGGTTGCAGCATCGCATAGCTTTTGCTTAAGCATCGAATGCTGGGTAATAAACGAAAGAGCAGGCGTGTCAAGCTGCCGCATCATTTCGTGGTGACAACAAGGCGTTGATAAAATCACCCTTGCCCTTTCCCGAATCGCAAAATCGAGTACAATATCGGTGGCAATATCACAAGCGTGAAGCGACACGACCATATCTACCGTTCCATCAAGGGAAAACGCCGTAATATCCTGACACAAAAATTCAAGACCTTCGCATCCAAGCGTTTTAGCAACTTCTTTACAATACGAAATAACATCTTCTTTCAAATCAATCCCGTACATTCTAACTTCGCGATTTTTCAACGAGGTCAAATAATAGTATACGGCAAAGGTCAGATAGCTTTTACCGCAACAAAGATCGCATACTGTCAAGCAACCCTCTTTCGGAAGCGAATCATATACATCATCGAGTAACTCCAAAAAACGATTGATCTGTCGGAATTTTGAACGCTTCTTTTCAAAAATTCTTCCCTTTTCATCACAAACGCCGAGAAGCGACAGAAAAGAAGTATGTATTTTTACGTCAAGCAAATACTTCTTTTCACGGTTGTGTGCCGCAACCTCGGCAACCTGAACCTTTTCGGATTTCTTTCTTTTATCGGCAATATGAATGTGTCCGTTTTTTGATACAAGGATTTCACAAAAACCGTTTTTCGAAAAAATATCCGTCTGTACAAATTCTTCAGTCGCCATTACAAAAAGCCTTTCCGGTGCATCGGACAATGCAATATTTTCATGTATCGCTTTATTTGAGACGGTAAAACGCTCGATCTGACAAAAAATATCTTCCCGCTTTTTGAAAAGCTTAACAGTGGCTTTTTTTATCTTCTTATCGTACGGCCTTGAAAAAACAATTTTTTCCAAAGTATGCGCCGCAAGTTCTTCGGTCAAAACAGAAAGAACAGTATCCCGCTTACTCATATAATACGGTACGCATCCCTCTTCAAGATTTCCACCAGCTCCTCAATAGAATTCACATCCTCATCTGTCACAATGCCGCTGATACCAACATCCTCGCTTTGATGACAGTCAGAGCCACCGATCATATGAAGTCCAAAACGCTCTGCCCAGCTCAATGCGATCTCGTTGCGCGAATCATGTCTCGGATTGCCGTTTTTCACTTCTATACCAAAAAGATACGGCGGATACACTACCGTCATACGATTTCTGAACGGGTGCGCCTGATAGAATAAAATACCACGCTCCTTGGCAAAATCCGAAAACTCACGGGGCGTCATCGTAAAAATCTTGTCGCACTCACGGGCATCTTCAACCGTCATTCCGTAAATCAGATAATCGTTTTCGTTCTGATCGAAACGAAGCTCATAACCGCAAAAAATCTTAACGCTGTATTTCTCGCCGCAAACTTTCGCCTTTTCGTAACACGCCTCGTATTCTTCAATAAAATTGCGACCGTGTTTTTCAAAGCGATTCTTATTGTACGATGCAAAATGATTGGTGATAACGAGCGCATCATACCCGGCTTCAGCGTACATACGTACCGTTTCTTCTGCAGAAAGATGCGCGCATCCGCTTATTTCCGAAGTGTGCACATGCAAATCTATTTTCATTTCCGTAAAACCCTTTCTTTTGATAACGTTATTTTACATCAAAAAACATATTATTTCAAGAAGTTTTCAAAAAATACTTGAAAAAATGTACCCATTTTATTATAATATAACCATATTGACTAAAAGAAGGTAGCTTATGAAACTCATCAAGGGACGTATCATCAAAGGCCTCGGCGGCTTATACTGCATCAAAACCGACGAAGGTCTCGTAGAATGTCGCGCAAAAGGCGCATTCCGCCACGAAAAAAATACGCCTACTGTCGGAGATACCGTCACACTTTTTTTTGATGAAAACCAAAACCCGGTAATCCATTCTATCGACAAGCGCAAAAATATTCTCATTCGACCACCGCTTGCCAATCTCGATACGCTTTTCTGTGTCGTTCCCACCAAAAATCCTGAAAGCGATCTTTTCACACTTGATAAACTGATCGCCATTGCCGAATCGCTCGCCATCGAACCGATTATTGTAATCTCAAAATGCGACCTTGATCCCCAAAAAGCAGACGAACTTGCCCAAATCTATAAACCCAACTTTACCGTATTCCAAACAGATTTCACCAAACCCGATTCAATCCACGCTCTGCGGCAATATTTAGCCGATCGCGCGTCCAACGGAATTACAGCATTTGCGGGCGCTTCAGGTGCTGGTAAAAGCACCCTTATGAATCTGCTCTTTCCTTCGCTTTCAATCGTCACAAACAGCGTATCGCGCAAAACCATGCGCGGAAAACATACAACTCGTCACGTAGAGCTTTTTCCGTTAGATCAGCTTCTGTCGGGAAGCTTTTCCGGCTATATCGCCGACACACCCGGCTTTTCCATGCTCGACTTTGAACGCTTTGACTTCTTCGCTAAAGACGAGCTTCCATACACCTTCCGAGAATTTCAATCCAAACTCGGACACTGTCGATACACACGGTGCACGCATCTCTGCGAAGAAGGCTGTGCCATCTATGAAGCCGTACAATCAGGTGAAATTCCCAAAAGCCGTCACGACAGCTTTGTAACGCTCTACAAAATTTTTAAAAACAAAAATCCGTGGGACAAGAAGAAATCTTGACCCTCTCGCTTTCTGTGTCATATACTGAAAATAACGACATAGAAGGAGGGTGAATATGAAGATCGTTACCGTAAAAGCGCCCCGTCTGTTAAAAGGAATTTTACGACGGATTTTCAAATTCCACAAAGGATAAACATAACAAGAATGCTGTCGGTTTACACCGACAGCATTCTTATTTTATTATTTAAAAAGCCGAACATGGTATATACCCGTCTTTTCATCCAGTACAGCATTTACCGAAATCGTATCACCGACCTTCAGTAAAACTACCGCTTCATTAGAAGCATTAAACTCAATACGGTATACCCTATCATCCTCCGCTGTAATATACACAAAATCCGTACCGGACATCGAAAGAAACTTAATATCCTTGATCGTAAACTCTGCCAAATCTTCAGGATTCTGCGAACCTGAAATATCAATACCGCTTTTAGACAGAAGCTGAATATACGCCGCGATCACGTCGCTCTGAGTTTCAGCAGTCGCCACGATATTGTACTGTTCGACGTTAACGAGAGCGTAAAGCTTAACAAGTGCATTGGCATCCTTCAAAACCATAATATAAGTCGGCTCGCCCGCTATATTTACAAGCGTCGGGAAAGAAGCATAATATTCCTTTTCCTGAACTTCACCCTCAGCAGCACCCATCGCGGAATGCTCCTCCGCTCCTTCAACCGAATAGAATTTATACGCACCGGTTCTCGCACAGGATAGAACGAAGCCGATATTGGATTCATCTGCCGTAACCGAAGTAACACCGGTAAAATACCATACGTCATCATCTCGCATAATATAACCGAAATCATCGGTCGTCTGCTTACATCCTTTGTTACCGATGATCGAATTCAAAAAGCCGCCGGAATAAATGCCCTTCCAGTCATACTTCTCACAAGCAAGATATCCATCATATACAATATCTACCCAGGAAGGCGTATTTTCTACCGCAACAAGCGAAGATTCACCCGTCGCAGGATCAAACAAGATCACCTCATGAATATCCATTGCGCCAAAAAGACCAACCCTTGCCGTCGCGCAAGACACGACGTACCAAACCTTGCCCTCCTCATCAACTTCAAAGGATATACCTTGGAAAATCTTAGTCGGATAATCAAAGCGAAGTTTTCTTTCAAGGTCCTCGCCCAAGTATGCACTTTCAGTATAAACAATACCGTTCGACAACTCAATATATTCCGCTTTGTTGTTGACTGCATCTACCATAATATAACCCGGCACGCCGCGGCTGCGATTATTGAGCCATTTAAAAAAGCCATCGTATTCAAGACTTGCCACCTTCATTGGATGTCCCTTGTAATTGATCTGCGTGTACCGATCGCTGACAACGTACTGAGATACGACATTCGCAAGAGCGCCAAGCTTTCTCGTACCGAGAATTCTTGCCGATTCAGTATCAACAAGTGCAATATTCGTGATCTCTGATACACTTGGCATATCTTCCTCAAACACCAGTTCTTCCACGCTAATAACATCGGCGTAACGTCTTGCATTAAATACCGTCGAAGAAAAAATACCGCCAATCACCAAAACCGCAATCGGAAGAACAATCAGAACAATACCGATCTTAAAGACAAGAGAGTGTGTCAAAAAAATCGGTTTACCTTGCTCCCTGACCACGTTTTCCTTTTTCGGAATTGCAAATTTCTGAACTTGTATCGACAAAATATTGGAAATATCAAACACGCCAACCACGCCTCCTGCCAACAAAAGTAAGAAGAACAGGTAAAGCCAAAAACCGGTACTGTGTACGTTAAGAGCAGGCAACGTTACATAATAGACCAGAAAAGCAACAAAAAACGCAACCATCGAAAGTATGACAATTTTAACCGATTTGTTTTTTAGAAAATTCTTCATAATATGCACTCTTTCTGAACTAATGTTTAGATAAACAGTATATACCCATACACCATAAAAAACAATCCATTTTCAAATTATCAACAATTTAAAAATGGGCATCTCTACTGTAAAACAAGACAACCGTTTATACTTCAATATCCGATGCGGAATATCATCTCATTCATGCTCCAATCATCAATCAAGCTTCTTCCAAACGGCATAAAGCACGGTGTTTTTCGTACCGACCACGATTTTTGAGCCGACCTCATATTTCGCCGTTGCATCAGCCGCATCATCGCTCCAGCCTATAAGCGCATAGCCTTTCCGCTCCAAACCGTCATACACCGACGGTATCTCATCACCGATTACTCCGTAACGCTTCCGACGTCTTCCGTCGCCGAAGTCGAAACAAACGGATCTATTAAACGGCATTGACCAAAGGTAAAATATACCGACAAGAATGAAAAACACAGGCAAAAGATACAGATACGGCACGCCTATCAACTCGTAGAGTTGAGTAAGAACAGGCATACCTTTCGGCGAATAAACGTATGAGAAGCAGCTTCCCTCGGGCAGCACACCAAAGGCCATAAGCGCTTCGGTAATCAGATAAACAAGCGTAAAATAGCAGAAAACACATCCGCTCACAATCGGGATATATCTTCTGTTAGGGCGTAATCTGCCTGCGACAATCATCCAGATCGGAAGTGTTATCGCAAAAACGTGATTGAACCAAAAATTCAATACGCTTACATCATACCACTCGTACGCAGCAAAAGATGCGGGAAGACTGACAATTGTTGTAAATGCCGCAAACATTGAAAAAAACGCCGAATACTGTCTCGCCGTCTCGCACTTCGGAAGAAGCATCACCGGAAGCAAAATAAAGTTAAAATTGCATACCTGAAGCATCTGAATGAGAAGCGCGTCAAGATGCAGACCTTCAGTGAAAGATAGGTTCATCGCATAGCGAAAGAAAATGCCGCCCGAACCAAGTGCAGCAGCAATAACGAACATAACGCTTTGCCACCTTTTCGGCATTTTGGATATTGCAAAAGCACTTAACGACAAAACCGCCACGGTAGCAAGGAAAAGTCCGATGTGATAACGACCGCCCGATGTCATAAGCTACTCCGTTATGGTAATGTCGAAGGTGGTTTTCACAAGAATACCGGTTTCCTTAAACTTCACAGTCAGCGTATAAGTTCCCTCGCCGGCTTGATACGCTTCTTCCCAACCGCTCACGTAACTGTTAAGCATTATCGTATTCTTGGTTGTGCCATCGCTGTAATGCTTTGTAATCATTCCCTCAGAGACGTCGAGCCATTCACCAACCTTATATTCGGTCTTTGGCATTACTGAAATACTGATAGACGTAAGAACGGGAGCCGGCTTCGGAACTTCCTTGACCGAGATATAGAATTTACACGTGAAGCCTTTATATTTTACGGTTATGCTCTGCTCATCGGTTGCCTTCGCCGCATCAAAACCGGTAATTGTAAATTCGTCCTTGGTGTCCTGCGAATATGTAATCAACTCGTTGGAGTTGTTATTCTTCAGCACCCCTATCACAAGTCCGTCGTAATTGGCTTCCTCGCCAACGTAATACTGCAGCTTTTCAGGCCACGAGTCAATATAAATACTCCGAATGTTTTTGCCATGCTCATCGGCCACACGATTCGTTACGGATACCGCAACGATCGCAGCGATCAAGGCAACCAGCAGGACTGCAATCGCAATCATGATGATCAGAGTTTTCTTATCCTTAAGATTAATATTTCTTAACAAATTCATATTTTTCCTTAAAACAATTGGCATACTCCACTCGGGTATACCGAGTGGAGTAGTGTAGGTTTAACAATGAAGATTGATGAGGAAAAGGATATCCTCGTAGGTAATATAACCCTTTCCTACAGCCACCTTGAAGGTTGAAAGACCGAGAGCCTCGAACTGCTCAATCGTGATAAGGTCTGCAAATTCTTCGTAAGTGTAAAGACCGTACTTCTCAATATCAGCCTTCATGGCATCCTCGTCATACTTCATTTCCTTGATCTCAAAAGGCATCAGATAATCCGGACTGCCTTCGACCTCTGCGGGAGTAAGTGTCCACATACCCTCAAGAATACAGTTGTAATATCCTGCGGTCAATATGGACCAACTTTCCGTATACGCTCCGGAAACACTGTAACCAACGAGCTTCGTCGTAGTGTATCCGTTGCCGTCCGTCTTGACAAAATCGTGTCCAACGTAATCAGCTACGTTTTCTTCATCCAAGATAACGAACTTATTTTCCGAAACATCAAAGAAGCCGTGGCCGTTGATAGTATTTACGGAAGTTCCATCAGCAAAGTTCACAGTAACGACAGTATATTCGGCATAACCGTGATTCATAACGATGGATGCGCCGATAACATCGTACCCACCCTTATTGAAGTTCCAGACAAGCAGTTTGTCCGCATAGGTCACATACTGAATTTCCTTCTGCGTTCCGTCTGCAAGCGTTACGAGAGTATCGGGCGTTACGCAACTGTTGCTTACAGTAGTTTCAGGACAATGGTACCCGATGTGATAATAATATGTTGCTCCGACGTTATCGGTATACTGATAACGAACAACGTAAGTCAGCTCAGCACGTGCGTTATTGGAGAGCGTGGGAGACTTATAGCAAAGCACTCCGTCTACATTAGCGGGATCGGCAGGAGCTGTGGAAGATGATTGATACTTGAATGCTTTTTCCGGACCGCCTGCATAAGTGTCGCCCTTTTCGCCTATAACGGTAAGGTTAGCAGGGAGAGTCGTGGTAGAAGCATTATATACAATCGCGTCTCCCGTTCCGGCATCTGCGTAATCGGTGATCGTTACCGCCCCCTTAAATACCGGGAAGCACATATACCATGAATTTAAAGAACTATGCGCGTATGCACCGTCAGAAGTGTATGCTTCAACAATAGGATAATAAATTACGTTGCCGTCGATGGTAATACTTCCTATAGAAGATCCGGTTGCATAGTCCTTGCTGATGGACAGATGCGTTACGTTGTCGATTATAATGCTATCGGAAGGAAGATTGGAGCTACCGAAGGTAAATTCTGCATTCTTAGCATTCGGCATAGCTTCAGATACGGATATATTCAAGCTCGTGGTATGCTGTCTGACCACCGGGTTACCGCTTACATCATAGTTGTAGGGATCATCAAACTCAAAGGTCAGCACATGATTACCCGAAGCATCAAAGAATATACTATTTTCCTCAACACGCACGCCGTCAAGATAAATGTTAGCAATTGTAAGCGCGTTGAGTCCTTTCACGGCCTGACACAATCCGTCAAAATAAAACGTCTTTGAGCCGCCGTCGTCAAAGGAAATATAAACCGTTCCGTTATCATGGTAGCAATATACGTTGCTTCCCTCAACTTTATCCTGCGCGTTATCTCCGATATCAACAGTAAAGCTCGGATAGATCATACCCTGACCTGCGCTCACATAATTATCCTCAGGGTTGACAAGCGCTACATATTCCGTCTTTACCGAGAACAAATATCCATTGTAGGTCTTACCCATATAGCTGTAAGAAACCGCCGCGCCGTCATATTCGTTACTATTGCTGAAAGCCACGTGGTTGATATGATCGCTTGAGAAAGCATCGGTCATGGAAAATATACCTGTATTTATCCATCTGATACCGCTATTATCGGTATAAATGAACTTAGACGTACCGCTATTGGCATCGAATATCGCGTTTGCAATAGTATTCGAGAGAGAAATGCCGTTCAACGAAAGAGGAATACTCTTGAAGTCGCTTTCCGACATGCAATTGTACTGGGTAAATGTGCCCTTAACCGTAACGCTCGCATCCGTTATGCCCTCATACCATACAATCACGCCCAAGCCTACAGCGCCCTCGCTCGCAGGGGTGCCGTTTACACTCTTCTGGTTTATAGTCGTTACCGTATCGAGTATTACGTGACCGCCTCTGATGTCAAGGTTTGCAACACTGCCGCCTAAAAGAGTAGTGTTTACGATTTCGAGATTTCCGTTCTTCAGACGAACGGGTGCGGAGCAATAAGAAATATAACAGTTCAGAATTTTACTTTCGCCCGCGACAAGAACATTACAAATATTGTCGGCGCTGTCATCAGTAATCGAGAAGGAATCAAATACTTTTCCGATTATCTTTACGTTATCGAGTATACCGTTAAAAAGGTAGATCACGTAATTATCAGTTAATACGCTGTCCGAATCGGCATTGTAATTTCCCGCGCTTACGTCAAAAGTGAAGTCGTTACCGTAAAGAGTGGTATTCATAAATGCGAACTTTGAGCCGGATGATATCGCAATATCGCCGAGCATAACGATATTATTTCCGCTCTTGAAGTCTGCGTACGAAAGCGCGTTCAAGCCGTCAACAACTTCGACGGTTATGGAAACCTCGCCAAGTTGAATCTTTGCAACACCCGTACCGCTGAATTGGATTGTGGTACTTTCCCAATTATCGCCACTGACAGACCAAGCGCCGTTATTGGATGCGGTGTTGTTTACCGTGGCTTTGAAATTGGCATTAGTACCTATAGGCGCCAAAAGCGTGACGTCGGTTATTTTCAGATCCGTCGTTTCCGCAGGCTTATCGTTGCTAAAGAAAATTCCGAGAGTTATCGCATTTTTATTGCCGACACGGTAAAGGAAGGATGCACTGGCAAAGGGATCCTTAACTTTAAAAGGCTCGGCGGAAACGTCATTTACAGAAACCTCGAACGTCTTGGTAAGCACAGAACCAATCTTCACGGTAAACTGCTGTGTCTCATTTTCGGACTCAGTAGGCTTAAGCAGTGTAAGAACGTAATTCGTTCCGTTATGCCTGATTTCAAACAACGAACCTTCGCCGGCAATGATCGTGACGCTTGTGTCGCACTCGACTACACCGGTAATATTGCAATTATTGTAAAAATCGGTAAAGGCAAAATCGACAGTATCGCCTTTATAGGTTAAGATGATTTCCTCCGCAAAATCATCGCCATCCACCGTCATATCGTAAGTATCCGATGCAAAGGTAAACTCAACGTCTATCGGTCTTACAATATTAACGGTAAGAGTTCTTACCGCTTCTCCGTTTCCTGCAACAGCAGTAGCGGTAATGTTGGCAATACAATTCCCTGCGGGCGGAATACCAACAACGGAAATCTTGCCATCTGCGCTGACCGAAACATACTCGTTATCGGATTCCCAGATTACTTGCTCGGACGAAACAGCGCCTTCGTTTACGCCGACAAAGTTGCCTGCGCCAAGCTGAATTGCTTCAGTGTGGTTGTATGCAATATACATATTATCAAGAACAAACTTGCAGAACTCGGTATCGGCAGGAGTTATGATATCGAAGGACACAACCGGATTACCGTAAGCAAGCTGGTTTTCACTTCCGTCAGCACCCATTAAGGTAGCACCGCTGATCGTATACTCGTTATCGGATATGTCAACAATTATACCGCTAGTCGAATTGGCTTGAAAAACGCTTGCAATCCGCTCAGCTCCCCCAAACGCGGTTTGAACCATGACCTTCATTTCGCCCGTGCTTTCAAAAATGAGAGCTTTTTCCTCGACAAGCGTTACGGTCGAAGGAACGGTAATGCTTACGACGTTCTCGGGCTTAGCAATATATTCACTTTCATAATAGTAGTAGATGTTGGAGGATACGGTCTCAATGCCGGGGGCAAAGTAAAATTTTGTTACGGTGTCGGCATTATAGACGAAGGTCATACCGTTGCCAACGATAACAACCTCAGAAAGCTTGTTAATGAGGGTGTCCGCCATAACCCTGTTATCCGAGTTGATTTTGACTTCAGTCAGCGCCTTTACCTTGTCGGCAACGTCATCGCCGCTCTCAAGCGCGCTAAGTGCTTCACCGATAACGCTTCCGCCGTTGTCCAAGAGGTAGTAATTGCCAAACATCCTGAAGCTGTCTTGCTCGCTTTCAGCAAAGGCGATGCGCCTTGCAACAACAGCATCGGAAGAAAGTACCTCAACACGATCGCTTACGTCACCGAGTGAGCCTTCTTCATCGCTTACAGCGAAAACATTATCCATCGAAAGCATAACAACAGTGAACTCCGACTCGCTGTCAGTTTTCGCATCAGAGTATGCTATGCTTCTCTGCGCGTCGTTAAGCTCTGCGATTTCTTCATACGACTTAAGAACAACGGTATTGTTCTTGACGTCATACCAATAATGATAGCCGTAACTAGCGCTTCTGGGCGCAAGAGTCTCATCTCCGAGAATGTCGCCCAAAGCCTTAACAAGCTCCGCCCCGCTTGTAACCGTACCGGCTATTGCCAGCTGGCGGTTAAACATTGCCGCCTCTTGCTCATCCGCTACCTTGTTGGCATTCTTGATAACACCCGTAAAAGTAGGAATAAGAACGGCCGCAAGAATGGCAATGACCGCAATTACGATTACCAATTCAACGATAGTAAAGCCTTTCTTATTTATGGTTGTTTTCATAGTCCTTCTCCTTTGTCACGTCAATATGTTGTATCAGATGTATCTGTATTACAGGCAAACATAGGCATATAGTACTATACCTTATATGAATTCATATGTAAAATAATTTCAACTCATTATACCCCCGCATTTTGTCAAGTATTTTTAAAAACTTGGATTTTTTTATAAATCAAATATCAATAACCGCGGTTAACGCGGTTGCCGCGTCACATTTTCCGAATTATCATCAAATCGTAAAACATTCACAAATCAAACCATTTCTTTAAACCATACTGCTATTCTATAAACTATATTGCCAAGCAAAATACTTGTTTTATTCGGAAATTTCAATCGGTGCAATCGGATTGAGCGACGGTCTCAACGACACCTTGCCTTCTTCATATATCACCCGTATCTTTTCATCAGTCACCGTTACCGTAACACCATCCATATATGAAACAATGAATTCACATGGAACAAGAACACTTTTTCCGTACAGTCTGACCGGACTTGAAAGCGTAATGTGCATTCCATTCACGATCGCCTTCCGGCTGTCGTAAAAAAAAGTAACCGTGTCATAGGCCTCCTCACCCGTTTTTATCACGTAACGAATTTCCTCCTCATTGCCGCTCTGAGCAAAAAAGCACGCAGAAGAAAGATACGTAAAATCAGCATACGGAACGCCTTGCGGCATGTATATATGTCTATCGGCTTGAACCGACGGGTCTCGACGCAATCCCGTACCGTAGGTGAACGTTACCATGCCGCGCTCTCGACTGTCCGCAGTAAACAGCGAAGCAATACCCAATACCGACAAAAGAAGCATAAGAAAAATGGCAAAAGTAACAATCAGCCAGAGTGCAATCCTTGCGCGCGCCGATAAATGTTTCCACATATCCTTCAACTCCCTTCTAACCTACCAAATTTAAATTATACCACAGATTCACACTTTTTGCAATAGAAATATCTCGTTTATTCCATAAAAAATCACAAGACCGCCCGACTCGCCATTATTTTTTTTAAAAAAATTATTTTTTTACCAAAACGCCCTTGACAAATACAAATTTCTATGATACAATCCCCTTGTTCAAAGAAGAAGAACGCTCCGTTCTCACCGACGGGATCTGTCCCGATCGGTTAATATCATCTATTCATACGCATTTGGGTGTCGTATGGGTTTTTGTGTGCGGAGAAACTTCTTTCGCACATTTTTTATTTTAATCGGAGGTGTTTTCACATCGCAATCAACAATCGTAACGACAAAGAACATTTGGTAAACGAAGAGATTATTTCAGGTGCAATTACCGAAAAATCTCAAATCCGTGTCATCGGTCCCGAAGGCGAGCAGATGGGCATTATGACAGTCGGAAACGCTATTGAAAGCGCATACGACAAAAATCTTGACCTTGTACTGATTTCCCCGAACGGCAATCCTCCCGTTTGCAGAATACTCGACTATGGCAAATTCCGTTTCGACCGTGAAAAGAAGAAAAAGGAAGCCAAGAAAAATCAAACGAGAGTTGACGTCAAAGAGGTTCAGCTTTCCTGCCACATTGATACCAATGACTTCAACACCAAAGCCAATAACGCACGCAGATTTCTTCAGAGCGGTAACAAGGTAAAAGTTCTTGTAATCTTCAAAGGTCGTCAGATGGCGCATCAGGAAGTCGGCCGTGAACTTTTACAGAGATTTCGCGACTACGTTGCTGATGTCGGAAGCGTTGATAAAGAACCGATGATGGAAGGTCGTTCTATGACGATGCTCATCTCCCCTCTTAAACCCACCGCAACCAAAAACGCACAGTCCAAACCCACCACACAGGAATAAAACGGTATAATTTGAAAGGAGTTCTCAAAAATGGGAAAGATCAAAACACATAAAGCATCTGCTAAAAGATTTTCGTTGACCAAGAGCGGCTTGGTTAAAATGAACCACTCGCACCACCGCCATAAGCTCGGTATCAAGACCGCAAAGCGTAAAAGACATCTTCGCGGCGGCGCTTACCTCAGCAGCTCAATGTCGCCTGCTGTTAAGGTTCTCATTCAGAAGTTCTAAGTTATAATCAGTAGAAAAGGAGTAATCAGATATGGCAAGAATTAAAGGCGCATTGATGACGCGCAAGAGAAGAAATAAAATGCTCAAGGCCGCTAAGGGCTATTGGGGCGCAAAGAGCAAGCACTTCAAGATGGCTAAGCAAGCCGTTATGAAGAGCGGTAACTACGCATTCGTAGGCAGAAAGCTCAAGAAAAGAGACTTCCGTTCTCTTTGGATCACCAGAATTTCCGCACAGTGCAAAGTAAACGGCATCAACTACAGCCGCTTCATTGCAGGGCTTAAGAAGGCAGGCATTGATCTCAACAGAAAGATGCTCGCAGAACTCGCTGTAAGCGACAAAGCTGCTTTCGCAGCGCTTTGCGAAAAAGCTAAAGCTGCGCTCTCCGCGTAAATAATTATGACAAAAAACCCGCACAGGCGGGTTTTTTGTCGTATTAAACGATAAGTTCTATATACCGGAATAGCCGCAAAAAGAGAACTTTTACTCCTCTTTTTGCGGGTGTTTTGGATTTTATATAAGCCCATACGCACCAAAAAAGCGAGGTGACCTATTCCCGTGACCTACATTTCTTCACGAACCAACCCACTGATTGTACGCATTGCCAAACTTTCCGACCGCAAATACCGCGAGGCCGAAGGACTCTTTATCATCGAAGGCGAGAAGCTCTTTGATGAAATGCAAAGGTGCAAAATCGTACCGCAGTACGCATTCGCCACCGCCCATGAAACGCATCTTTTACGTACACTCCCCGAATCAGTAGAATGCTACGAGGTTTCCGAGAGCGTCTATCAGAAAATTTCTACCGAAAAATCACCTCAAGGCATATTTTGTGTCATAAAATATCTTGACAACTTTCATAAATTTGCTACAATATATAGTAGTAAAAATAAAGATACCCTGCTCTGCCTGTCTTCAGTGAGAGATCCCGGTAACCTCGGAACCGTCATCCGAACGGCACGCGCCTTCGGCATAAAAACGGTCATTCTCTCTGACGACTGCGCCGATGTCTATTCCCCAAAAACCATGCGTGCTTCAATGGGCGCGCTCTTCGCTGTACCGACCGTACGCACCTCCGACCTTGGCAGAACGCTTTGCGCATTGGCAAAAGACGGCTATCAAACCTTTGCCACGACACTGAACGACTCTGCCATCGGACTTGATACGCTTACCGTCGACAGCAAAAGCGTTTTTGTAATTGGCAACGAAGGGCACGGACTTTCCGACGAAATCATCAACGCTTGCCATGCAGCAGTCTATATTCCCATGATGGGAGGCTGTGAGTCACTGAACGCCTCGGTCGCCGCATCCGTTGTGATGTGGGAAATGTTTAAAAATCAAAAATAACACAACGATTACAGTGAAGAAGGAGGTACGGTATGTCCGATATTCGTTATAGCGTGTGGCTATCCCTTGCCGCAATTCCCGGTACAAAATCACTTTGTCAACTGATTGAAGCTTTCGACGGAGATACTGATACGATCTATCGATCGACTCGCGAAGAATTGATTGCCAAAGGCGCAAGCGAAACCCTTGCAGACAGACTTTCGGATAAACGTCTTGACGAGGCGCTTCGCATAATTGACTTCTGTCAGAAACGTAACGTATTTATCCTTCCCTACGATTCTCCCAACTATCCCAAGCGCCTGCGCCGTATTCCCGACTTTCCTATACTTCTCTACGGCAGAGGCGCACTTCCCACAATTGATAACGAAGTCGCCATTGCCACAGTGGGCACACGCCGCTATACCGAATACGGTAAACAAAACGCCTATGTCATCAGCCGCGATATGGCGCGGGCAGGCGCTATCGTCGTATCGGGTATGGCAAGCGGTATCGATACCTTCTGTCACCGCGGCGCACTCGATGCACTCGGTTATACCATTGCCGTTCTCGGCTGCGGTATCGACGTCGTATATCCCAAAAACAATCGGGATCTGATGGAAGAAATCGCTGAAAACGGAACGGTACTTACCGAATATCCGCCTCATACAGAACCGGCAGGCTATCATTTTCCCAAACGAAATCGCATTATCAGCGCGCTATCTCTCGGAACGCTTGTTATCGAAGCAGACGAAAAAAGCGGCGCAATGATCACCGCCCGCCTTGCGCTTGAACAAGGGCGCGATCTTTTCTCATTACCCGGCAATATCGGAGAAAGTACGTCACTCGGCACAAACCGCCTGATTAAAGAGGGCGCTCGTATGATAACGAGTGCGCTTGATATACTCAATGAATACGAAAGCCTTTTCCCAACAAAAATTCATTCCGAGCGACTCGTTTTCAAAGGAATTGCAAGACATCGCGATATGAATCCGTCACCTCCGATCGCCACGGCAATCACGCCGATCAAAAACGATCTGAAGGGCGGCCAAAACGGCGTTTACCATATGGATGAAAATACAGTAACACAAACGCCGACTCTCACACAGAATATACCGTATCCCGCACCAAAACAACGGCAAAGCAACCGTAAAAAGGAAAAAACGCAGACAACATCCCCTGCCGCTCAGACAACGCAGGAGGCACCTCTCTCTTCGATTCTTCAGGAACTCCGGGAAGAAGAAAGACGAATACTCGAAGCGTTACCGAAAATCGGAGGAGCAACCCCCGATGAAATTGCACGAAGCGGCATTCCCGTTGCAGCGGTTATGGTTGCGCTCACGATGCTTGAAATCAAAAAACTTGTTACAAGCCTCCCGGGAGGACTGTACATAAGAAATATCTGAACCGCATACACTCAATCCAAAAGTACGATATAAAACGGAGAACAGTAACAAACATGGCAAATCTCGTTATAGTAGAATCCCCCAGCAAAGCCAGCACAATCAAAGGATACCTCGGCTCAAATTATAAAGTTATCGCATCGGTCGGTCATGTCAGAGACTTACCCAAAAGTACTCTCGGTATTGACATCGACAATGAATTTGAACCTCATTATATCAACATCCGCGGAAAAGGCGATGTTATCAAAGCGCTGAAAAAAGAAGCAAAAAGCGCGAATAAAATCTATCTCGCAACCGACCCTGACCGAGAGGGCGAAGCCATCTCGTGGCATTTAGCAACCGTGCTCGGCATTCCAATCGAAAAAACACGCCGCATTACCTTCAACGAAGTAACCAAAACGGCAGTTAAGGATGCAATCAAAAATCCGCGCACGGTCGATATGGCTCTTGTGAACTCCCAGCAAGCGCGCCGTATGCTCGATAGAATCGTCGGCTACAAGCTCAGCCCTTTTCTATGGAAAACAATCCGCGGTGGTCTTTCGGCAGGACGCGTACAATCCGTCGCTACCCGTATCATCGTAGAACGCGAACGTGAAATCGAAGCCTTTGTTCCTCGTGAATACTGGACACTTTCAGTAGAACACAAAAACAGCGAGGATGCAACTTTCATTTCAAGATTCTATGGGATCAACGATAAAAAGATCGAGCTTGACAACCAAGAAGACGTAGACCGTATCGAAAACGAAATTCAGGGAAAACCCTTTACCGTACAAAGCGTAAAAAAATCGCTTCGTCGCAAAAACCCCAATGCTCCCTTTACGACCTCCTCACTCCTTCAGGAGTCTGCACGTAAACTGAATTTCCAATCACACAAAACCATGAAGATCGCACAGGAGCTGTACGAAGGTATCAGTCTCGGCATCGAAAACGGCGGCGTACGCGGTCTGATTACCTATATGAGAACCGACTCGCTCCGTATCTCTGCCGAAGCGCAGGCATCAGCCAAATCCTATATTCTCGAAAACTACGGTGAAGAATACTATCCCGAAACGCCTCGCATTTATAAAGCCAAAGGCGATGCGCAGGATGCCCATGAAGCGATCCGCCCCTCTGATGTCACGCTCGATCCAACCCGTATCCGCAAAAAACTGACAAACGACCAATATAAGCTCTACAAACTCATCTGGGAGCGATTTCTTGCAAGCCAGATGCAAGCGGCAATCTACGATACCGTCAACGCTACCATTCTTTGCGACAAATATCAATTCAAAGCAAGCGGTCAGACACTGCGCTTCAAAGGCTATCTTACCGTTTACACCGAAGCCACAAGCGAAGATGATGAAATCGTCAGCCCTCTGCCCACGTTGAATGAAGACGAAACGCTCAAAGAAAACAAACTGATCTCGGAACAACATTTCACCGAACCGCCTGCTCGCTATACCGAAGCTGCTCTCATTGATTTCTTCAAAGAAATGGGCATCGGACGTCCCTCGACCTATGCGCAGATCATTACTACGATCACCACACGCGGCTACGTCAAGCGAGAGGGTAAGACACTCCTGCCCACGGCACTCGGTAACACAACGACGGATCTTATGATCCGCTTCTTCCCTGACATCGTCGACTACGACTTCACCGCACAAATGGAAAACGATCTTGACTCGGTTTCCTCAGGTAATAATACCGTCGTTAAGGTACTCGATAAATTCTACTCCAAGTTCAAAACCGACCTTGACGCAGCGTTCCAATCTGTCGATAGCGGTACAGTCAACGTCGAAGCCGAAACCACCGATATTCTCTGTGATAAATGCGGTGCGAAAATGATCATCAAATCGGGACGCTTCGGTAAATTCGCCGCCTGCCCCAATTATCCCGCCTGTAAAAACACACGCTCGTTAAACGAAAATGCAACACCTGAGAAAGAAGAACCAAAACCGCAAGAAACATCCGATATGATCTGCGAAAAATGCGGAGCTCCCATGGTCGTCCGTAACGGCAAATACGGTAAATTCTTCGCCTGCTCTGCCTTTCCAAAGTGCCGTCATATCATCGGTACGGAAAACACCATCGGCGTTCCCTGCCCCATCTGCGGCAAAGACGTCGTTATGAAACGAGCGAAAAGCAAAACTGTTTTCTACTCCTGCTCAGGCTATCCGGAATGCTCCTTCTCCTCGTGGGATAAACCGACTACCGATACCTGTACCGTCTGCCATCAGACTCTTTTTGTCAAAAAAGGAAAAGAACATCCCGTTTGTTGCAACAAAGCATGCGGTGAATTCGGAAAAGAGGTCGTCAAAGAATGACACCCACGATCCACGTCATCGGTGCAGGACTTGCGGGCTGTGAAGCAGCATATATCGCCGCAAAACTCGGATGCCGTGTTATGCTTCACGAAATGAAGCCGCAAAAATATACCCCCGCACATCACAACCCGGATTTTTGCGAATTGGTTTGCTCCAATTCGTTTCGCTCCAATCAATTGACAAATGCCGTCGGTCTGCTTAAAGAAGAACTGAAAACACTATCCTCGCTGATTATGGAAGCGGCGTATGCCACTGAAGTTCCGGCAGGCTCGGCGCTTGCCGTTGACAGAACGCTTTTCGCACGCTATGTTACCGATAAGATCAGAAATCATCCCCGCATCACCGTCATAGAGGAAGAAATCACAACTTTGCCCGAAGATGCCGTCACGATCGTAGCAAGCGGTCCTCTTACCTCCGAAGCACTGTCAAAAACACTGTCGGAAATCATTGGAACGGACAGTCTTCATTTTTACGATGCCGCAGCGCCCATCATTGATGCCGCAACTATCAATACCGATATTGCATTTGCCGCATCACGCTACGGTAAAGGCGAAGCATGCTATCTGAACTGTCCGATGACTCGCGAACAATACGAAAATTTTTACCAAGCGCTGATTACAGCAGAAGAAGCCAAGCTTCACGATTTCGAAACCGATGACAGCGGCAAATCCCTCACCGTTTTTGAGGGCTGTATGCCCGTCGAAGTTATGGCGCGTCGCGGTAAAGAAACGCTCTTATTCGGACCTTTAAAACCGGTTGGTCTACCCAACCCCGTGACAGGGGAAGAATACCACGCCGTCGTTCAACTTCGCCGCGAAAATAACGAAGCAACCATGTACAACCTCGTCGGCTTTCAGACTCATCTCACCTTCGGAGAACAAAAGCGTGTCTTCCGTATGATTCCCGGACTTGAAAACGCAGAATTCTTACGTTATGGCGTGATGCATCGCAACACGTTTATCAACTCGCCTAAGCTTCTCGATAACCGTTACGCAATGAAAACCCGTCCCAATCTTTTCTTCGCAGGTCAAATGACAGGTGTCGAAGGTTACATTGAATCCGCCTCAAGCGGCTATGTCGCAGGACTGAATGCCGCGCTCACAGCACTCGGTAAAGAAAGCTGTATTTTCCCTGAAACGACAGCAATCGGCGCACTCGCGCACTATATTTCCCACGCCACAGCACAGTTTCAGCCGATGAACGTCAACTTCGGCATTATCGCCCCTTTGGATAAGAAAGTCAAGGGCGGCAAAACGGTGCGAAACGAAGCGCTTTCAGCGCGCGCACTTACAATCGTTACCGAACTTTATCAAAACGAAATTGAAAACAATTTCGTTGAATGTTAACAGAAAGGCTGTTAAACTATGAAAATTATCATTGATGCTATGAGCGGCGATAACGCCCCTCACGAAATTATAAAAGGCGCAATCCTTGCAAAATCGGAATTTTCCTGTGGCATTATTCTCGTGGGAGACGAAACAATCATCCGTGAAAGCGCCGAAGCGCAAAAGCTCTCGCTTGAGGGCATTGAGATCGTGAACGCAAGCGAAGTCATCACTATGGAAGATGCCCCCCTTGCCATTCGAGAAAAGCGCGATTCCTCAATGCGGGTCGGTTTCCGTCTTTTGCACGACGGCGCAGGCGATGCCTTCGTAGGCGCAGGCAATACCGGCGCTATGCACGTCGGCTCAACTCTTTTCGTACGCCGTATTCGCGGTATTCGCCGTAGTGCCATCGCAAGCATTCTCCCCCTTGAAAAACCACTGATCTTGATAGATTCAGGGGCAAATATTGAAGTTACCGAGGAATTTCTTCATCAGTTTGCCATTATGGGATCGATCTATATGAAAAATATGTTCCGCATTGAAAATCCCAAGGTCGGACTTTTAAACAACGGAACGGAAGAAGCGAAAGGAACACCTCTTTACGTCAATACTTATAAAATCCTTTCCGAGTCCCCCCACATCAACTTCGTCGGCAATATCGAAGGCAAGGACATTTCCTTCGGCAAATGCGACATTCTCGTATGTGACGGTTTTACGGGTAACATCGCCCTCAAGACGATGGAAGGTATGGGTCTTTTCATTATGAAAAAAATAAAAAAAGTCTTTTGTGCCAATATTTTCACCAAGCTTGCTTATCTGCTGTGCAAGAAAAAGGTTTCCGCACTCCGCCGTGAGCTTGATGCCTCGGAATACGGTGGCGCACCCTTCCTCGGCATTGCCGCGCCTGTTATCAAAGCACACGGTTCGTCGGATGCGTACGCAATTAAAAACGCCGTCCGTCAGGCAATCACTTGCTGCGAAACCAATATCGTCGGTGAAATTTCCGAGATTTTCAAAACAATCCAAACCGAAACCGCAGAACAACCCGAATAAACCCATCCACCACGAAAGGATCCCGCTATGTTTGCCCCGATTGAAGATTTACAAAAAACCATTGGCTATACCTTTGCCGATCCCTCGTTGCTTGTGAATGCCTTAACGCATTCCTCTTATGCCAACGAGGCCACCTCCAAAGGTGAGAAATGCCGGAGTAACGAGCGCCTTGAATTTTTAGGCGACTCGGTGCTTTCCCTCATCATCAGTCGTTATCTGTTTGAAGAATATCCTTCGCTTCCCGAAGGAGAACTTTCCAAGATACGCGCACAAACGGTATGCGAAAAAACACTTGCCATCTTTGCGCGAAAAATTTGTCTTGGCGACTACATTCTGCTCGGACACGGTGAGGAACAAAATCGCGGCAACGAGCGCGACTCCATTCTTTCCGATGCTTTTGAAGCATTGCTTGCCGCGATCTATCTCGATACCTCTCTTGAAGCGGTTAAAGCCTTTCTCTTTCCCATGGCAAGCGATTTCATTCACGAAATCACAAAAACCCATCACACGATGGACTATAAAACGCTTTTACAACAAATCGTTCAACAGTCAAACGGCGTGATCCTCGATTACTGTATCGTTTCCGAAAAAGGTCCCGCACACAAACGTGTCTTTGAGGTAGAAGCACGGCTTGACGGCAATGTCATCGGTAAAGGTACGGGCTTCAGCAAACGCGAAGCGGAACAAAACGCCGCTAAAGTCGGGCTTTCCTATTTCGGCATTACGGAATAACAATGCGTCATATCCACATTCCCATTTTCGTACCGCATCTCGGATGCCCACACACCTGTGTCTTTTGCAATCAACACTCCATTACAGGACAAGATAGTTTTTCGATAGGGAATTTTCACAAAACCGTTGAAAACGCGCTTGCTACAATTCCCCAAAACGCCAGAAAAGAGATTGCTTTCTTCGGCGGCAGCTTTACGGCAATCGACCGCGAGTTTATGATAACTCTCCTAACACTCGCAAAACGTTACGTTGATAAAAACAAGGTCAATGCTATCCGCCTGTCCACACGTCCCGATGCCATCAACAGCGAAATCCTTGCCATCTTGAAAGAGTATCCCGTATCAACGATTGAACTCGGTATCCAATCTACCTCCGATGAAGTTTTAAAAGCCTCTGAACGCGGACACACGGCAGAAGACGCCCGGAACGCCTGCCAAACGATTAAACATCACGGCTTTTCTCTCGTCGGACAAATGATGTCGGGACTTCCCTCATCCACCTATGAAAAAGAACGTAAAACGGCAGAAGATATGATTGCATGGGGTATTGATGCCGTGCGCATATATCCCACCGTCGTATTTCCCGACACCGCCCTCGACTATATGCGTCAACGCAGCGAGTATACACCATTATCGGTAGAAGATGCTGCCAAACGTGTCGGCGCATTACTCGAACTTTTTTACGAAAAGAAAATCGACGTCATTCGTATCGGACTGTGCGAAACCGAAATTCTGAAAAATACCCAAGGACTTTGCGGTGCGTACCACCCTGCTCTTGGAGAGCTTTGCCAAAATGAATTTTTCCGCCGCCGTATTGAAAAAGCGCTCGACGGAATCACCCTTTCCGAAAACACCGACGTTACCGTCGAAGTAGCCCCCGCCTCACTGTCACAAGCGATCGGGCAAAAACAGTCCAATCTCATCTATTTCAAAAGTAAATATTCCGTAAAAAAATTTACGGTAAAACCCTCTTTTGCCCTTGGCAAAACAGAAGTTAAAATACACACGAAGGAGAACTGATCCATGCGCCTTCAATCACTTGAGCTTCACGGCTTCAAGTCCTTTCCGGAACGTACGAAAATCACCTTCGATGCCGGCATGACTGTCATCGTCGGCCCGAACGGTAGCGGAAAAAGTAATATTTCCGATGCTGTAAAATGGGTACTCGGTGAGCTTTCCGCCAAAAACATCCGCGGTGTAAAGCTGGAAGACGTTATCTTCGGCGGTACCGATAAACGCAGTCCCATGGGCTTCGCCGAAGTATCTCTCACCATTGATAATACAGGAGATTTCCGTATTCAATCCGATTATAACGAAATTACCGTTACCCGCCGCTACTTCAGAACGGGTGAAAGTGAATATTATATCAACGGTCAGACACGCCGTCTGCGCGACATCGTCGATCTGTTTATGAACACCGGTATCGGCAAAACCGGCTATTCCATCATCGGTCAGGGCAAGATTTCCGAAATCATTGCACAACGCTCCGAAGATCGCCGCTATATCTTTGAAGAAGCTGCAGGTATCTCAAAATTCCGCCACAAAAAGCAGGAAGCCGAACGCAAGCTTGCCGAAGTAGAAAACAACCTTTTGCGTGTCAGCGACATAGTAGCAGTTCTTGAACAGCGTGTCGGCCCGCTTGAAAAGGATGCCGCCAAAGCCAAAATCTATCTTGAGCTCTTCGACCGCAAAAAAGAACTTGACATTATGCTTGCCATTTACGATATCGAAAACATTGCAAACCAAAGCGATGAATTTGAAAAATCCTTTATTATGGCAAAACACGCACTCGACATGGTTAACGATACCATAGCTTCCCTCGAATCGCAAACCGCCGCACTGTATCAGAAGCAGGATGAAAACAGACAAAAACTTCAAGAAGCAACCGATGCGCTGACCGCCAGAAACCGTGAACGTGCTGAAATCGCTACAAATCGCCTGCTCGCCGAAAAAGAACTCGAACACGGTAACACCGAGCTTCTACGCTATCAGCGCGAGCTTGCGCAGCAAAACAGCATTCTTACCGAAGCGGAAGAAACGCTTACCGCATTAAAACAAACGCTCAAAAAGGCTCTTGATAAACAAAAAAAATTAAACGAAGCATACGAGACGGCATATTCCGAATTAAACGAACTTCGTACCGTAGCCTCTGACCTCGCGCGCGAACTCTCACAAACACAAACAGATAAAGCAGCTTGCGAAAAACTGCTCATCGACAGCAAGATCCGTCTTTCCGCACTCGAAAGTTCGCACGCTTCCTTATCCGACCGCCTTTCGGGTATCACCGAAGAACTGATAAACGCCAAAGAAATTCTCGCCAAAAGCGAAAGAAAGCTTGCCGCCTGCGACGAACAACTCGCCGCCTACCGTAACGATGCCACAAAAACGCAACGTCAAAAAGAAGAACTTTCTGATAAATGCGATACCCTTGAAAAAGAAATCGCCGTACTCATCAATCAGCGCAATGCCACCAACGTCACCATGACGGCAAAACGCGAACAAGCAGCTACCCTACAGCGTATGGAGGATCATTTCGACGGTTATCAGAAGAGCGTTCGCTTTGTCCTTGACAACGCTGCCCACGGAAAACTTCAGGGCATCTGCGGTCCGATATCCAAGCTGATTCAGGTTGATACCGCTTATAGCATAGCTATCGAAACCGCGCTTGGTAATAATATTCAGAATATCGTCACGGAAGATGAAACGGCAGCAAAGGCCGCAATTACCGCTCTGAAGCGTGAAAACGCAGGCCGCGCAACCTTCTATCCCCTGTCCTCTGTGCGTGCCGACAGACCCAAAATTGACCTTATCAAAGCCAAAAGCTTTACCGGCTATATCGGCATCGCCTCCGACCTTCTCAAATACGATCCCAAGTACGCCGACGTTATGTCGTCAATGCTCGGCAGAACCTTCGTCTTTGATACGCTTGATCACGCAACGGCAATGGCGCGCCACTTTGGCTACACCACGCGGATCGTCACGCTTGACGGTCAGCTCATCAATGCAGGCGGCTCGTATACGGGCGGCTCAGCAAAACGCGACAGCGGCATTTTATCCCGCGCACGCGATATAGAGGCATTGACCGCAGAAGCAAACGCTCTCGAAATCAAGGCAACTGAAATCGGACAGGCCATCAAAGATAAAGAAACCGCCCTCAGCGAAATACGCGAAAATCTTGAAACACTGAACGATAATTATATGTTACTCGCCGCAATGTATCGCGCCGAGGAAACATCCCGTTCTCTGCTGATATCACAGATCGCAACCGAACGCGATACCGTAGAAACCCTTGAAAGCTCGCTTCAACATATCAGAAATCAAGATGAATCAAGCGAAAAACAGGAAAAATTGCTTGGAAGTGAAATCGAGGACTTAGTCATAAAAATTCAAGAGCTCGATGAACGCCTTATCACGATTGAGCACGAAATCAAGGAAAACGAAAACAATTTAAATTTGAAAAACGATGCAAGAAGCGACAGCTTGCTTGCAATTACCGTCGCAGACAAAGAAGTTGAAGCTGCGCAGCTTGCTCACGATACCTGCCTGGACAATATCACACGTATCACCCAAACGCGAAACGAGCTTTTGGCGGCATCTCAGCTCTGTCAGAGCAGCTTTGCCTCCCTGCAAAACAATATCGAATCACTCATCGAAACACTGACATCGCTTGATGCTGCAATCGCCTCTATTGAGGAAGAGATCTGCTCGCTTCGTCAGGACTCCCTTGACTTTGAAGCACGCGCCCGTGAGCTTCACGAAAAGATCCGCCAGAAAACCGAAGAAAAGAATGTCTACGCATTACAGCACGCTAAACTTGAAGCCAAGCGCCAAAATCTTATCAGCGAACGCGATAAGCTGACCTCACGTCTTTGGGACGAATACGACCTCACCTTTACGGCGGCGTGTGAACTCGGCTATCCGCCCATCACACCCGAAACACGCGCCAAGAGTGTTACCGAACAGAACAAGCTCCGTCTTAAGATCCGCGATCTCGGCGCCGTCAACGTCAACGCCATCGAAGAATATGCAAATGTCAAGGCGGAATACGATACGATGTCCACACAGATCGAAGACCTTAACAAGAGCAAAAACGATTATTCCGACATCGTAACCGAAATGGAACAGGAAATGTGTCAGCGCTTCACAAGTACGTTCAACCGGATTAACGAAAACTTTATGACCGTCTTCCGCGAACTCTTTGGCGGCGGCTCAGCAAAGCTTGAACTGACCGACCCGCAGAACGTCCTGACAAGCGGTATCGAGATCATCGTATCACCTCCCGGCAAGGTTATTAAAAACCTTAAGTCCCTTTCGGGCGGTGAGCAGGTATTCGTTGCCATCGCTATCCTCTTTGCCATCTTCAAGATCAATCCCCCTCCCTTCTGCTTACTCGACGAGATCGAATCGGCGCTTGACGAAGTCAATGTCAGCCGCTTTGCCAACTACGCAAAAAACTTTTGCAACAGCACACAATTCATCGTCATCTCACACAGACGCGGTACAATGGAAGCGGCAAGCGCCCTCTATGGCGTTACCATGCAGGAACGCGGCGTATCAAAGCTACTTTCGATCAATGTATCCGAGGTTGAAAAGCAGATCGGTATCAAAACCGAATAACCTATTATCACAAGGAGAACTCTATGGGCTTTTTTGAAAAACTCAAAAACGGACTCTTTAAAAGTCGTAATTCCTTCTTTGGAAAGATCAAATCTCTGTTCACCCGCGGTATCAATGAGGACACCCTCGAAGAGCTCGAAGAAATGCTGATCTGTGCCGACGTCGGCTATGAAGCCACCGAAAAGATTCTTGATAAACTTCGTGAATATACGAAAGAAAATAAGATCAAGGATCCCAACGAAGCCATCGAAGCGCTCAAATCGATTCTTCTTGAAATGCTCGGTGAAACCGTTCCGCTGAAGCTCGAAACCAAACCCTCGGTAATTCTCGTCATCGGGGTCAACGGTGTAGGTAAAACCACAAGCATCGCCAAGATCGCAAATGTATTAAAACAGGAGGGCAAACGTGTCATTCTTGCCGCGGCAGATACCTTCCGCGCAGGCGCGATCGAACAGCTTGGCGTATGGGCAGACCGCGTAGGTGTTGAGCTGATCCGTCAAAACGAAGGCTCTGACCCTGCCGCCGTCGTTTATGATGCAGCACAATCGGCAAAAAAACGCGAAGCTGACGTATTGATCGTCGATACGGCAGGCAGACTGCACAACAAAAAGAATTTAATGAACGAGCTTGCCAAGATCAATCGTGTGATCAACCGCGAGCTTCCGGATGCAGACCGCGAAACTCTGCTCGTGCTGGACTCGACTACGGGACAAAACGCCGTTAATCAGGCAGTAGAATTTAAAAACGCTGCCGAAATCACAGGACTTGTTCTCACCAAACTCGACGGTACTGCCAAGGGCGGTATCATCTTCTCTATCAAAGACAAATTAAATATCCCCGTCCGCTATATCGGCGTTGGCGAAGCCGTTGACGACCTCCAGCCCTTCGACCCCAAAGAATATGTCGATGCTCTGCTTGATTAAGAGCATTGTACCGCAAAACAGCTGATCACAACACGTATGGAGTCTATTATGAAACTCGTACTCGCATCTAACAACAAGCACAAGATCAATGAAATCAAAAGTATTTTACAAAAAAACGGCTATACTGCCGAGGTGCTTTCTCTTAATGACGTTGGCTATACCGCCGAAATTATCGAGGACGGTGCAACTTTTGAAGAAAACGCGCTCATCAAAGCAAGAACCGTCTCGGCGCTCGGCTATATCGGGATCGCTGACGATTCCGGACTTTGCGTAGATGCCTTAAACGGCGAGCCGGGCATCTACTCCGCGCGCTACGCAGGTGAACCTTGCGACCATCAAAAAAACAACGATAAAATTCTCAACGCTCTTCAAGGCAAAAAAGGCAATGAGCGCTCCGCTGCCTTCGTTTCCACCATCGCCTGCTGTCTACCCGACGGCGCGTATTTCACGGTACGCGGTGAATGCCGCGGCGAAATGCTCGAAAGTCTGCAAGGAAACGGCGGCTTCGGCTATGACCCCCTTTTCCGTCCCGACGGATATTCACTTACCTTTGCCGAAATCTCGTTTGATGAAAAAAACAGGATCAGCCACCGCGCCAAAGCCCTGGAAGCTTTCGCAAAACGCTTTCCCGCTTTTCTTGAAGAGCATAAACGAAAGGATACAGTATGACAAGTAAACAACGCGCCTATCTGAAAAAGTTGGCATCGAATCTCGATACCATTTTTCAAATCGGAAAGGGCGATATCAGCGATAATATGGTAGAGCAGATTGGCAATGCGCTTGAAAGACGAGAGCTTATCAAGCTCCGCGTGCTTGATAACAGCGCTTATACAGCAAGAGAGGCCGCCGAAGAAATCGCCGCCCGTACAAATTCAGAAGTCGTAATCGTCATCGGAACGCGATTCGTTCTTTACCGCATTTCAGAAAAGCATCACAAAATTGAACTGAAGGACATCAAATAATATGCGTATCGGTATTTACGGCGGGAGTTTTTCCCCACCCCATAACGGACATATCGAGGCTGTTAAAAGCTTTCAATCATCTATAATGCTTGACAAAGTACTCGTTGTCCCAACCTATATCGCACCGCACAAACAAACTGCCAATACCGTATCCGTCGAACACCGTCTTGAAATGACCCGTCGTGCCTTCAAGGATTTTGATTTCGTTACGGTGTCCGATTACGAGATCAAACAGAAAACGGTTTCGTATACCGCCAACACACTCACACATTTTGCTTCAGAAGGTGAGCTTTTCTTCCTGTGCGGAAGCGATATGTTTTTGACGCTCGACTCGTGGTATCGACCCGACCTCATTTTTCAGAATGCAACGATTGTTCTGGCAAGCCGCGATGCCGAGCTTGAAGACCACTGCCTTCTCAAAAAAACACAGTACGAAAAAGACTTCGCGGCAAAAATTGTGGTTTTAGAAAATCATGTCACCAAGCTTTCCTCGACCGAAATACGAAAATTGATCGGCAACAACGAACCGATCGATACACTCGTTCCTCAATCGGTAGAAGCGTATATCCGACAAAACAAGTTATACAAGCTATATGAATAAGTACCCCGCCATTCTTGACTATCTGCGGAAACATCTTGACGAAAAACGACTCTCTCACACGATCGCCGTAGCCGAAACAGCTTTCATGCTTGGAAAACACTACGGATGCAGTAACGAAATGTGTGAAAAGCTCTATATCTCAGGACTTTTGCACGACATCACTAAAAATTTATCAATCAGTGAACATATTAACGTCTGTCGCATCGCCGACGCCACACTGACAGAAGATGATCTTGCATCGCCCGCTGTACTTCACGCCATCAGCGGCTCAATCGTTGCCCGACAGATATTCCCCGAATACGCCGACAGCACCGTTTGCCGCGCCATCGCCTACCACACAACCGGCGGCGACGGTATGACACTGTTTGACAAGCTCATCTATTTAGCCGACTACATCGAGCCCACGCGCCAAACGCCCGCCTGCATCGCAGCAAGACGCGCATATCTTGATGAGCTTTCCCAATCCAACAATCCTATGACCGTCTTAAACCGCCACCTGCTCGAAATCACCGAAGCAATCAGGAAGTATTTACTTGAAAATCAATATCCTCCGCATCACAAAACCGATGCTATGATTGAATTTTTAAAAAACGAACTGAAACAATAGAAAGGAATTTATTATGGAAGAACTCTTTACTCCCTATGACTTATCGAATGCCGAACCGATCGACATCGCCAAAGCCGCCGTTTCAATCCTCGATAAGAAAAAAGCAAGTAACATCAAGGTTCTGCATGTTGCCGATGCCACTGTTCTGACCGATTATTTCGTCATCGTAACGGCAAACTCCAACACGCAGATGAAAAGCTTTGCCGATGAGCTAGATTATCAGCTTGGAAGATGCGGCGTTGAACCCAAGGGTATTGAAGGCGATAAAAACTCCAAATGGATGTTACTTGACTATTATTCTGTCATCGTCCACGTCTTTACCCGCGACGCACGCGATTTTTATAAGCTCGAAAAGCTTTGGGCTGATGCCGAAGAGATCAACATCGACGATCTCTTAATAGACTGACAACAAACGGAACGCCTGCCGCCAAAGCAGTTCCGAATATATTAAAACGGCGGAGATAGGATGCCAATATGAGATACGAATACAAAATCATTGATAAAAAATGGCAAAAAAAATGGGACGAGGCGCACGCCTTTGAAGCCAAGACCGACACCTCAAAACCCAAATACTTTACCCTTGTAGAATTCCCCTACCCCTCGGGTCAGGGATTACACATCGGTCATCCCCGTCCCTATACCGCGATGGACATCGTTTCGAGAAAGAAACGTATGCAGGGCTATAATGTTCTATTCCCTCTCGGTTGGGACGCTTTCGGTCTTCCTACCGAAAACTATGCCATCAAGCATAAAATTCACCCTGCGATCGTTACCGAAAAAAACATCGCACACTTTACCGAACAAATCAAAGCGCTCGGACTTTCGTTTGACTGGTCACGCGAAATTAACACCTCCGATCCCGCTTATTACAAGTGGACGCAATGGATCTTCATTCAGCTCTTCAAGCACGGACTTGCTTATAAAAAGGAAATGGCAGTCAACTTCTGTACCTCCTGTAAGGTTGTACTTGCCAACGAGGAGGTCGTAGGCGGTGTCTGCGAACGTTGCGGAAGCGAAGTCGTCCGTAAGGTCAAGAGCCAATGGATGCTCAAAATCACCGAATACGCCGACCGTCTGATTGACGATCTTGAAGGACTTGATTTCATTGAGCGCGTTAAGATGCAGGAAATCAACTGGATCGGCAGAAGCGAAGGCGCTGAAGTACGCTTCGGCACCTCAGAAGGCGACTACGTTACCGTTTATACCACCCGTCCCGATACCCTCTTCGGCGCAACCTATATGGTTATCGCGCCCGAGCACGGATTGGTTGACAAATGGCAGAATAAATTAACCAATTATGCCGATGTTATCGCATATCGCGAAGAAGCAGGCAAAAAATCCGATTTTGAAAGAACCGAACTCGTCAAAGAAAAAACCGGCGTTCAGCTCGAGGGCGTTTACGCCATCAATCCCGTCAACGGCAAAAAAATTCCGATCTTCATTTCAGACTACGTTCTCTCGACCTATGGCACGGGCGCAATCATGGCAGTACCCGCGCACGATACGCGCGACTGGGAATTTGCAAAAAAATTCGATCTCCCCATTATCGAGGTCGTAGCGGGCGGCGACGTACAAAACGAAGCCTTTACCGATGTTGAAACCGGAAAACTCGTCAATTCTGAATTTTTGAACGGTCTTGAAGTCAAGGATGCCAAGGTCAAGATCACCGAATGGCTCACTGAAAAAGGCATCGGCACCAAAAAGATCAACTTCAAACTGCGTGACTGGGTATTTTCCCGTCAGCGTTATTGGGGTGAGCCCGTACCGCTCGTCAATTGTGAAAAATGCGGTTGGGTAGCGCTTCCCGAATCCGAACTGCCACTGACACTTCCCGAAGTCGAGCATTACGAGCCCACCGATACGGGCGAATCACCGCTTGCCAAAAATGAAGCGTGGGTCAATACGACCTGCCCCTGCTGCGGCGGTGCTGCCACCCGCGAAACCGATACCATGCCCAACTGGGCAGGTTCTTCGTGGTACTTCCTGCGTTACTGCGACCCGAACAACGTAAACGAACTCGCTGCAAAAGAAGCGCTCGATTATTGGATGCCGGTCGACTGGTATAACGGCGGTATGGAACACGTTACCCTCCATCTGCTCTACTCGCGCTTCTGGGCAAAATTCCTCTACGACATCGGCGTACTTTCCTGCAAAGAACCCTATCTGAAACGCACCGCACACGGTATGATTCTTGGCGAAAACGGCGAGAAAATGTCGAAGTCGCGCGGCAATGTCATCAATCCCGAGGTCGTTATTGAAGAATACGGCGCTGACGGTCTTCGTCTTTATGAAATGTTCATCGGCGATTTTGAAAAAAGTGCCCCCTGGTCGCAGGCATCAATCAAGGGCTGTAAACGCTTTATCGACCGCGTGGCAGGCTTAACCGATCTTGTCAAAGGCGAAGGTGTTACCGAAAAACTCGAATCCTCCTTCCACAAAACTATCAAGAAAGTCACCGAAGACATCGACTCGATGAAGTTCAATACCGCAATCGCCGCCATGATGTCACTCGTCAACGAAATTTACGAAGTCGGCACCCTCACCCGCGATGAGCTCCGCACGCTCGTTACATTGCTCTGCCCCTTCGCACCGCATATTTCAGAAGAGATCAACGAATATCTCGGCTATACCGATCTGCTTTCTCTTGCTGCTTGGCCTACCTTCGACGAAGCGAAAACGATTGACGATACCATCGAAATCGCTGTACAGATTATGGGAAAACTTCGCGGCACCGTCGTGATTCCCACAAATGCATCGCGTGAAGAAATGATCGCCGCCGCTAAAACTGATGAAAAAATTGCCGCCCTGATCGAAGGCAAAACGATTGTCAAGGAAATTGCCGTACCCGGAAAGCTCGTTAACCTTGTTGTCCGCTGATTAAAAAAACGAAGTCATTTAAAAATATTTCATAAAATACAAAAATACCCCTTGACAACCGATCCAAGATATACTATAATAGATAAGGAATTTTTTTGAAAAATTCTCTTGCCACAAGCGAGGGGAGGGATAATACAATGGCAGAAATCAGAGTTAAGGAAAACGAATCTCTTGACAGCGCTCTCCGCAGATTTAAAAGACAGTGCCAGCGCTCCGGCGTTCTCACTGAAGTTAAAAAGAGAGAGCAGTACGACAAGCCCAGCGTAAAGCGTAAGAAGAAGTCGGAAGCTGCAAGAAAACGTAAGTATAAGTAATCTTATCTTAACCAACTAAAAACGGTTGAGCTGAATGCTCAACCGTTTTTTACTTTATATTAAGAATTTCAAAGGTTAAACTTCCCATCGCGGAAATACTGATAACGATAAGGACGAGCTGTCAGCGGCTCATGAATGAGTAACTCAACACGCGATGCCGTGAGCAAAAAATTCGCGATTTCAGCATCATTTGTGATAAAATCAGGCAAATGCGTTGCCGAAATCGGACGGTAGGTATCGGCGTGAAAATCGCCTGCACAAGTTACGATAAGACCGTCGCGTTGTGCAATTGCAATCAGCTTTTCAGCATAAGACTTCTCATAGAGCGGATGACAATTAATCTCAAGTCCATCAAGATAGCGGGTATCAAGCACCGTCGAACCGTTACGGTAAGGGTGCGCCTGAATCATAGCACCTCCTTCAGCCTTGACCGCCTCATACAGCGCCTTTTGCGAATAATCGTACATTCTCGGGTGTCTAAGAACAAATTCCGGCGATACGCCATAAAGAAGAATATGCACGTTCGTACTTTCTTCCCACGTCACTTCAACACCGAAAAATACTTTAACTCCCATTTCCTCGCCAAGTTTCTTAGCATACTCATACTCGGCAATATACGCCCGCGCGAAGCCTATGGCATCATCGTTTTTTACGTAATATTTAGTATAGTGATTGGTCAGAACAATCCCGTCAAGATCAATATTTTTAGCAAACGACAGCACCGTTTCAGCGGGTATGCGGCAGCAATGACTGATACCCGACGAGTGCGCGTGAAGATCAAGTTTCATAATAATTTCCTCAACTTTATTCATTTTATCATTTTCTTTTCAAAACCAAAAGCTTGCCACACATCAATTGAAAAGTCTCATCCATTGGTAAACATAAAATAGAAAAGCAACAGAGTAACTTCCCTGTTGCTTTTCTGTGGTGCCGGTGGCGGGGGTCGAACCCGCACCCTGTCGCCAGGACCGGATTTTGAG
>CAZMAF010000006.1:0-40622 GCA_964564225.1 uncultured Lachnospiraceae bacterium | reverse complement strand
CCGTCAGGCATAACATCATTGCCGCAGGCTACATCACAAGGCGAAGCCGACATCACTTGCCCGCAAGGGCAACCGTCGTTCAGCGTGAATGCTCCGTTAAGAGCATCACGTTAAGTGTGCGGAATTTTTACTTAGTACATTTTCATTTTTAAGTTTATATCTTGCAAATATCAAAGAAATATGCTATACTGATAGAAAAGCGAAAGCTTTCAAATCTGTGACTGCGAGGATTAATTATGCTCAATCTGGCGATGAAAACGGTATCGTCTCTTGAAAAATGCTTTTGGGACGAGAGCCTTGATACGAAGACCGAGAAAAAAGAGTTTTATATGTTCAAAAACGAAAAGCTGTCTTTTCAGATTGTTTACCGAACCGAGCATCTTGAGCGTGATATTCAGCGTTGGTGTCCCATTACAGTAGAGGGACCGCTTGCGGAATACGCTACGGTGCGTATGGTGGGCAACGTTCTCAATATGTATCCTACCTACAACGTTCCTTTTGAGGGCGAGCTGCTCCGTACCGACCCGGGCGCATACCCCGATTTACTCCGCCCGCTCCCTTACAAAAACTGCGTTTCGCTTCCCAACGGACAGACGCTTGCTCTTTGGATTGACATTGAGCTTCCCGAAGGCTTTGCGGCGGGAGTCTACGATTTCAAGCTGTCGGTCAAACAGCGCGGCGAGGTGATCGGTGACGCATTCTGTACCATTACCGTCGTTGATCGAGAGCTACCGAAACAGAATCTCATTCATACCGAGTGGTTTTACACCGATTGTATTGCCAATCATTATCACGTCAAGGCGTTTTCCGAAAAGCATTGGCAGTACATCGGGAATTTTATGAGAACGGCTGCCCAAAACGGCGTGAATATGATCCTGACACCGGTGTTTACGCCTGAGCTGGATACATACGTTGGCGGCGAGCGTTTAACGACACAGCTTGTGGATATTTCGCTTGGGGAGGACGGTACGTATAGCTTTGGCTTTGAAAAGCTCGGACGGTGGATCGATCTTGCGCACTCGGTTGGCATTGAATATTTTGAAGTGCCGCATTTCTTTACACAGTGGGGTGCAAAGGCTGCTCCCAAGATCGTGGTGAAGGTGAAGGGCAGAAGCAAAAAACTTTTTGGTTGGCACACGTCTTCAACCTCGCCCGAATATGCTGATTTTCTCTCGCAGTTTATTCCCGCGCTCGTTTCTTATTTCAAGAGCCGCGGTGTTGATAAAAAATGCTTTTATCATGTTTCGGATGAGCCGCACGTCAACGTGCTTGAGCATTATATTGCCTGTAAGAATCTCATAGCGCCCTATCTGGAGGGATATCACATTATTGATGCGCTTTCGAGTCTTGACTTTTATGAAAGCGGCGCTCTTAAAAAGCCCGTGCCGAACACGCGCAATGCGATGAAGTTCATCGAGGCGGGGGTTGAAAATCTTTGGGTCTACCATTGCGGCGGCGGTAATGCAGGGGTTGCTGACCGTTCGATTTCGATGCCTACCCGCCGTACCCGTATTCTCGGCGTACAGCTTTACCGTTACCGCATTGAAGGCTTCTTGCATTGGGGCTATAATTTTTATAATACCTGCCATTCGCGCTCGGTGCTTGATCCTTTTGCCAATCCCGACGGCGCATATTTTACCCCTTCGGGCGACTGCTTCCTCGTTTATCCCGGTACTGACGGTAACGCATGGGAGTCGATCCGTCTGAATGCGCTTCGCGAGGCTGTTGACGATATGCGCGCGCTTTCGCTCTATGAGGAAAAATTCGGACGCGAGGCGGCAGAAGCGCTTTTAATGAAAGAAACCGACGGCACACTCACCTTTACCCATTATCCCACGACCGACGAGTATCTGATCAATCTTCGTGATACGATTGCCAAAGCGTTTATGTCATAATATATATAATATAAAAGCAGGGACAAAGGATTTTCCTTTTGTTCCTGCTTTTGTATGTGAGAATTCTATGTCTGATGGTTGTCGATCGCGTTTGCGATCTTGGCAAAGCCGTGAATATCAATTGTTTCGCCGCGGACCGTTTCGGGATAACCGCAGGATACGATGATCTCGGCAAGGGCTGATTTCGGAATATGGCTGATGACGGTTGAAAGGGAATTGACGAGCGTTTTGCGGCGTTGCGCAAACGCGCCGCGGATGACCTGAAAGAGCGTTTTTTCGTTAGCCTCTACGGGTGGTTTTTCATATAGCGTGAGTTTGACGACGGCGGAATCAACCTTCGGCTTTGGCATAAAGCAACCGGCGGGAACGTCAAAGAGCTTTTTAACCTGAGCGTAATAGGATACGGATGCGGTCAGCGCGCCGTAGGTATCGCTTCCCGCTTTCGCTGAAAGGCGTGTGGCAACTTCCTTTTGTACCATGACCGTGATGCTTTTGAAGGGCGCTTTCGATTCGAGCAGTTTCATCAGGACGGGGGATGTGATATAATAGGGCAGGTTGGCACAGACGGCAATTTCGTCGAAGCTGTTAAATTCTTCTTTCAGTAGGGAAGGAATATCGACCTTCATGATATCGTTGTTGATGACAGTGACGTTGTGGAAGTCGGCAAGGGTTTTCTCAAGAATAGGCAGAAGCGTGTAGTCGATCTCGACGGCAACCACCTTTTCGGAATTTTGGCACAATTCGCGCGTGAGTGTGCCGATGCCGGGCCCGATTTCCAGCGTGCCTTTGGCAGCGCCTTCTTCGGCAATACGGCGGGGAACTTGCTCGCTGATCAGAAAATTTTGTCCAAACTGTTTTTTAAAGGCGTTTTCGCCCATCAGCGCTTTGACTGTGCCGATGTCGGTAAGCTTCATAGCGGTTGTCCTTTCGGGTAATATCGTTTTTATCATAGCACAGTTTTTCGGTTTTGACAAGTAGCGGGGGAGCTTTTTTTCAAAAGTTCCCCGGCAATCACAAAAACGCCTGATTTTTGAAACGGTTCCGGTTATCATTTCTAAAGCAGTTTTGGCGAGAAGATTTTTCCTGTTTTTCAGAAGATCATTACATTTTTCCCTTTCTTCTTAAGACGGTCGGCGCGTTCAGGCAGTATAGGCTCGTTTTTGAAGGTGTTTCGGCTTGGGCTTCTCGGTGAATGACGAATAAAAAAGAACGAAATTTTTTTCGTTTTTTACGGGCGACCGAAGGAGTATGAGAAAAAGGCAGATGAAACGTAAAGCCGTCCGCGGTACCGTCAGGTATATTTATGATGAAGGAAGATGTGTGATGCGGTAGAGGGCGTAGCCGTTACAGCCTTCGAGAGAGGATAGATAGAAAATTTCAGCGGCGAGTTCTTCTTCTGACAGACGGTAGGCGGCAAGGGAGGGGATAAGAGCGATATTGCTGTTTTTCAAGGCGTTTTCCCACCAGAGCGCGAGGGTCAGAAAAGGAGCGTTTGGTTCGTGGTACGACCAATAGAGCTGGGGCGCTAAAAAATCGACGGTTTTTTCTTTGACCCATGCAAGCGCATCGCAATATATCCCGTCGTAAGCGCTTCCGCCTGCCGTCATACTGCCATCGGCATCTTCTCCGATATTGCGCCAGATACCGCGCGGTGCGACACCAAAGGCGCAATCTGTGCGGATGGATTTGATTGTTTGGTAGCATTCGCGAATGAGCATATTGATATTTTCGCGCCGCCAATCGCCGAGAGAGAGCGTACCGCCGTTTCGGCGGTACGCTTCATAACAGGATTCGTCTTCATTTTTCATATTCTCGGGATAGAAATAGTCGTCAAAAAGAATGCCGTCAACGTCGTAGTTTCGGACGATCTCGGCAATGCCTGCGGCAATGAGGGCGCGCACTTCTTCAAGCGCGGGCTGATAATAATACGCGCCGTCTTTTTCGAAAATATATTCGGGGTAAAGGCGCGCCGGATTATTGTCCGACAGGGCTTCGAGTTTTTCGCCTTGTGAGGTGATGCGATAAGGATTGATCCACGCATAGATTTTAATGCCGTAGCGTTTGGCGATGGCAAGGAGTGTTTTTAAAACGTCAAGCGGCGGCGTGTCGCCTTCATTTCTGACGAGGTAGCGCGAGGAAGGGAAGATCGCCGAGTCGTAAAAGGCATCGGAGGCGGGGCGCACCTGAAAATAGAGGACATTGATGTGATTTTCGCTTGCTTTTCGGACGAGCGCTTCCAACTCCTCTGTCAGCGTTTTTGCCGTTACCGTTTCGCTTTTCGGAAAATCAAGACGGTAGGCGGTAGCAATATATGCGGCGACGGTTTCGTTTTTGTCGAGAACGGGTTGTTCGAGCGAAAGCTCAAGCGGTGTGGTATCGGGCAGTCCCGTAATGAAAACGGGCGGCGTTTCGCTGCTGCTTGTCTGGGGAAGGCGTGTGGTGTTGGGCAGTCCCGTGATGAGCGCGACGGTATCACTGACCGACGGTGAGAGTGCTGGCAGGAAATGATCGGTCGTTATGGGGCAGGTATCGGGAAGAACAGCCGTGCTTTCCGCCGCAGGTTGTGTTGGTGAAGCGACGGCGCTTACGGTTTTGACGACGTTTACGGTAAGCGTCTGAGTCATTTCTTTAAAGACTGCCTCGGTTATTTCTGCCTTTGCCGTTGAGGTCAGCTGCGTATTCGGCTTGTCCGTCAAGCGTGGGGAAAGCAATAGGATGGCGGTAAAAAGTCCTGCAAGGACGAGGAATAGCGCGAGTTTTGGATATGTAATTTTCATAATTCCTCCTTATCGGAAAACTTTTTTCGCGGGGGCTTTTGAGAAAAAGCCCCCGCGTTTCCAAAAACCTTCAAAATAAAGGGAAATCAAAGAATAAAGATTGAAAGTTTTTGAAGAAGCTCGAGGAAACTTTTTTAAAAGGTTTCTTCGATAAATCAAAATTTGAAATGCCATTGATATTCCGTAGGGGTTTTCGGTATACCCATTTCTATGCGGCGCAAAGAGAAAGTATGCGCTTTGAAAAAAACAGACAGTGTTTCCAAAAATTTTGGGGTAGCCAATTTGCGTCTTTGCGATTATAATAGAAGTAGGCAAAACACGAAAGGATGATACATAGTGGATTTTATTAAAATACACGATAAAAAGCTGAAGATTGCTCTTAGTGCCGAGGAACTTTCGCGTTATGGGTTGACGATTGCCGAATTGGATTATCGCAACGTTGAAACCAAACGGGTTCTCTGGCAGCTGCTCGGCGAGGCGAAAAAGACGTGCGGTTTCGATGCGTCGGGAGAATCGCTTTACGTTGAGGTCTATCCTTCGCGTTCGGGGTGGTGTGAGATCTTTGTCAGCTGTCTTGAAGGAAGGGGAAAGCCTTCTGCGCTGCGCCCGTATCCTGTTTCGTTTGACGAAAGCGAGCCGATGATCGCCGCCTCGGCGGCGCTTCTTGTGGCGGGGTATCGGGAAAAGTCGCTTCTTTACCGTTTATGCGGTAGATTTTATTTGATTCTGTTTTTTCCAAGGGCGAATGAGAATGCCCTTACCTTATCGCTTGCCCTTGAATTTGGCAAGGAAGAAAATGAATCGGTTTACGAGGTCGTCAGGCGAGAGGGACAGCTTTTATCGGAAAATGCAGTCGTACAGTTCGGCGATATGATTTTGCATCGGACAGAAAAAAAGAAGCTCTGATCGGATACGGCAATAACTCGGTGTATTTTGTATTATTTTTTACAAAAACTATTGATTTTTTGAAGGGAATATGTTAAAATGACATAGAATAACTGATAAAGGGGTTTCTTATGAAAAAAATTTGTATTGTACTGCTTCTCGTTCTGGCATTGTCACTTCTGATTGCCTGCAACGGTGAAACGACGACAGCAACCACCACGACGGATACTCCTTCTACGACTGTTCCGATCACGGGCGGTCAGGACACGCCGACTATGCAGGATGGCGAGGTTCTTGAGAAGGATAATTACACGGCGATTCAGAACGCCGCAAAATGGGATTCTTCTTATGTGCTTGCGGAAGACTATGATCTGACCGGTTCGGGTTCTTCGATTTACAGCAGCTCGCTATCATCGACGTATACCGGCTATAAGAAGACTTACATTGTCGTTGAAGATGGTGTGGAAACAACTCTCACAGCAGTTCAAGTGGTAAAGACGTTAAATCAAATTGATCTTTGCGGCGCAAAGGTTGATCTTGACACAACTCAAAAAACCGCTACGTTCCGCATTTACAAGATCGAAAAAGCTACGGTGATTCCCTCTTGGACGGCAGTTACGGCTAAAGCGGGCTATTATCTGATGTTTGAATTTACTACTAACATTGATGCGACCTATTGCGTTACCGTCACCACGACGCCGGGCGGCAGTAAGACGGGTGCTGTTGATACGCAGACCGGCATTACGACAACCGGTAAGAACGGTAAGTATACCGGTACGGCAAAATGCAACGTTCCTTACGCAGTTGGTCAGACCTATTACATTAACATTTGTGCCGGAGGCGGAGACTATACCGTTTTCGAGTCGATTCCGCTGAATATTACCGAGCCCAGATACAATCTTCCCTACCGCTTCATTTTCCAGGGTGACTGGGATGAGATTGCCGACAGCTCGTACGTTGACAATCTTTTTGACGTTCTTTATAATTCCTATCCCCGCGCATATCAGCGTTGGGCTTTTAACGGCGATGAGCCTTTGACACTTTACGTTGTAGCGGATAAGAATTCCGAAGCTATTGCGTATAATGCAGGTGACAAGGTTGTTGTGCAGGTTGCTTATGCTAACAGCAGTCCTGATGATGTTGGTTTGTTCGGACACGAGTTTACGCATGCGATTCAGGCCAGCTACGGTATTTCCTATAACAACGGTTGGTTTACCGAAGCGATGGCTGACTACGGTCGTTTCCGTTTCTTCCATTGGGGTTACAGCACGGACTATATCAAGGAATATTCCATGAGTAGCACATCCATTCGCGATTTCCGTCAGGATACGAGCGATCCTACCAGCCAATGGTACGGATATGCACAGCACAACGTATTTATGGCGTATCTCGACTGGGTATGGCCTACCACCGATAAGAACGGCGACGGTACGATTACACCCGACGAGCACGGCCTGATCGACCATATCGTATACAGCGCGAAAATGTGGGCGAAGGAAGGCAAGGCTGCTGTCAGTGACTATCCTTATACGGAAGGCAGTACCTTCAATAATTGGGTTAAGGAAATCACGGGTATTGCTACGATGGAACTCGTTCGTCAGCAGTTTGTCAAAGAGCTTGACGAAGGCACGTGGGAATTCATTGGCTTCCGTGATTACCAGGATAATTTCCTGATTGAAAACGTTTACGATATTCCCAACCTGATCTATCCGATGAAGGAAAAGATCGAGCCTACCGCAACGACCAATCCTGTTCTTGCAGCGGCTATTACTACGGGCAATAATCTTTGCAAGGATGCGGTGATTCACTCGCTTGCTGTCTCTGCGGCTGCAGACAGTTATCTCGGTAAGTATCTGATTGACGGTGATCTTGAGACACGTTATCAGTCCAAGGCTTCAAGCGGTCTTTATAAGCTGACCGGTGTTCAGAATGAAATCGTTATTGATCTTGGCACTGTTAAGACGTTTGATACTTATACGCTTGTTTCGTATAGCAAACAGGCGGCGTTCCTTACGAAGTCCTGGGAAATTCTCGTTTCCGTCGACGGTTCAAACTATACGGCAATCGACTATCAGAAGGGCAATACCGAGGCTGCCGTTTCGGTAACCTTTGATGAAGTTTCTGCTCGCTACGTAAAAATTCGTCTGTATCAGCCCGATTCTTCGGGCGGTACGACTCGTCTTTGCGAGTTTATGCTCTTTGATACTGAGCAGTAAGAATATTTTTTCAAAAAGACCTGTTTTGCAGGTCTTTTTGTTTTTTTGGGGAAAAGCGAGAATTATTTAAGGTATATTTGAGAAAAATGCCTTGATTATTATGGAAGTTTGTGTTAAAATGATTCCTGTAATATATGTGTTCTGACACATAACGATAAAAAGGAGTTTTTCATGAAAAAGATTTGTTTGGTTTTACTGCTTGTTCTGACGGTTGCGCTCCTTATCGCGTGCAATGGCGAGACGACGACAGCAGTTACGACTACGGAGCCGCCGGTGACAACGGAGGCCCCCACGCTTCCCGAGGGCGAGCGCGTTGTCAAGAGCAACTATACGGCAGTTCTGAACGACGAGGAATGGAATCCCGGCTCGGTTAATGCGTCGGACTATGACATATTCGGTACGGGTAGCGAGATTTACAGTACGATCAAGTCGGAGTATAAGGCGTACACGACGTCCTACGTCATTGTTAAGGACGGTACGGAGACTGCTTATACGGCGGTACAGATCTTCAGCGCGCTGAAGGACGTCGGCGTTTGCGGCGCTAAGATGACGATTGACGAGACGGCGAAGACGGCTACGGCCAAGATTTATCCCGTTGAATGCGTGGTGCAATCTGCTTGGAAGGCGGTTACCGCACAGGCAGGTACTTACATTCGTTTTGACTTCGCTGCCAGCATTCCGCTTGATTTTGTCGTTACCGTTACGCCTGAGGAATCCGGCGCTTACTCTACTTCTGTTTATACGCAGGACGGCATTACGACGACCAGCGACGGCGTTAAGGCGGTCGGAAAAGGTCAGGCAACTGTACCGTTTGTGGCAGGTACGACCTATTATATCAATATTTGTCTCGATACGGCAGGCTATCCCGTTCTTGAGAGCTTTCCTCTGAACGTTGTTGAGTCGAAATACGATGTTTCCAAATACCAGCTGGTTTTCCGTGAGGACTGGACTTACGTCAATGATGAGCAGTATATGGAGATGTTTGCGTATCATTTCTATAACATATATCCAAGACTTCATGCCCGTTGGGGTATGAAGGGTAATGAGCCGACGCTTGTGTATCTCGATGCCGACCTTGATTATAGCGGCGTTGCTGCCGCAAGCGGTTCGAGAGTTCGTTATTCGGTCGATAATCTGAACAGCGGCTCATCGACAAAATGCGGCGGTGCGCTGACACACGAGCTGACGCATCTTGTACAAAAGCACAATCTGACGAAAACGTGGCTGAATGAATGCTGGGCGAACTATGGCAGACACCGTTATTGGTCGTATGCTTATGATGTTTCATGTACCGAGCAGAAGACGATCGCGGATTCGATCGCATGGAATTATTCCCTATACGGCAATTCGCAGCTCATGTTTTCATGGATGGACTGGTGCTGGCCGACGGTTGATAAGAACAACGACGGCGAGGCTGCGCCCGATGAGTACGGTCTGATTGACTATATTGCATACAGTGCGAAGTTCTATGAAGGTCCTGCGGCAGACGACGATCCCTATACCGAAGGCACTCCCTTTAATAATTGGATTAAGGAAAAGACGGGCTTTGCTACTTTTGATCTGCTCCGTCAGGAATTTGTAAGACAGGCTGAGGCGGGCGAGTGGACGTTCATAGGCTTCCGTGATTATCAGGATAATTTCGTTACCGAGAATCTTCCCAATCTTCCGAATACGGAATTTATTATGCACGAGGTAATTGTGCCGACTGCCAAGACAAATCCCGTTCTTGCAGCAGCGGTAACGACGGGCAACAATCTTTGCGCAACGGCAACGATCTACAAGGCTGCTTCCGAGCCTACGGGTGATACGTACAGTGCTTCCAAGTTGATCGATGGCGATCTTGAAACCCGTTATCAGGCATCAAGAGCTACTAACCTTTACAATCTGAACAAGATTTGTAATGAGATTATCATTGACCTTGGTGCAATCAAGACCTTTGACACCTATACGCTCGTTTGCTATAATAACAGGGATGCGTATATTGCAAAGGCGTGGGAAATCCTTGTTTCAGATGACGGCGCGACGTTTACGGCAATCGACTATCAGAAAGATAATACCGAGGCTACCGTTTCGGTAACCTTTGACGAGGTATCAGCTCGCTACGTAAAGATCCGAATGTTCGAGCCCGATGCAACGTCGGGTATTACCCGTCTTTGCGAGTTTATGCTCTTTGATACTGAGCAGTAAGATTTTAAATTCCTCTCAAAAAGACCTGTTTGGCAGGTCTTTTTGTTTTTTGAAAAAAACGAGAATTTTTTAAGGCATATTCGAGAAAAATGTCTTGATTATTATGGAAGTTTGTGTTAAAATGATTCCTGTAATATATGTGTTCCGACACATAACGATAAAAAGGAGTTTTTTATGAAAAAGATTTGTTTGGTTTTGTTGCTTGTTCTGACGATTGCGCTCCTTATCGCGTGCAATGGCGAGACGACGACAGCAGTTACGACTACGGAGCCGCCGGTGACAACGGAGGCCCCCACGCTTCCCGAGGGCGAGCGCGTTGTCAAGAGCAACTATACGGCAGTTCTGAACGACGAGGAATGGAATCCCGGCTCGGTTAATGCGTCGGACTATGACATATTCGGTACGGGTAGCGAGATTTACAGTACGATCAAGTCGGAGTATAAGGCGTACACGACGTCCTACGTCATTGTTAAGGACGGTACGGAGACTGCTTATACGGCGGTACAGATCTTCAGCGCGCTGAAGGACGTCGGCGTTTGCGGCGCTAAGATGACGATTGACGAGACGGCGAAGACGGCTACGGCCAAGATTTATCCCGTTGAATGCGTGGTGCAATCTGCTTGGAAGGCGGTTACCGCACAGGCAGGTACTTACATTCGTTTTGACTTCGCTGCCAGCATTCCGCTTGATTTTGTCGTTACCGTTACGCCTGAGGAATCCGGCGCTTACTCTACTTCTGTTTATACGCAGGACGGCATTACGACGACCAGCGACGGCGTTAAGGCGGTCGGTAAAGGTCAGGCAACCGTACCTTCTGCGCCTGGCACGACCTATTATATCAATATTTGTATTGATACGGCAGGCTATCCCGTTCTCGAGAGCTTTCCTCTGAACGTGGTGGCATCCAAGTATGACAGTCCTTACCGTCTGGTATTCCAGGGCGACTGGACGTATCTGAACGATGAAAGCTATTTTGAAAAGTTTATCGACCTTTTCTATAACGTATATCCCAGACTGAATGCGCGTTGGGGTGGCACGGGCAAGGAGCCTCAGACGATTACCGTAAAAGGCAGACTTGATTACAGCGGCGTTGCGTATGCTTCAGGTTCTACGATCGGTTATTCGATCAATTATCTGAATAACGGTTCTAACCGTATCGGTTCTCTCTCTCACGAGCTGACGCATCTGGTTCAGAAATATCACTATCAGTATGGTACTGACGATGATGCCAGCAACAATCCCGACCATTGGTTTACTGAAAATATGGCAAACTACGGACGTCACCGTTACTGGGCATACGGTTACTGCACCGACTTTATTGAAGAAAAAGATCCTCAGAAGTCCAAGGACTGGAACTATAGCGAATACGGTAACTCGCAGCTCTTCTTTTCCTGGATGGACTGGATGTATCCTTCAAAGGATTTAGACGGTGACGGCAAGGTTACGACAATGGAAGAACGCGGTCTGCTTGACTACCTCGTTTATATGTCTAAGGAATGGACCGGCGATAATATTGACGACGATCCCTACGTCGTAGGTTCTGTTTTTAACAATTGGGTTAAGGATAAGACCGGTTATCTGACTTTAGATCTGCTCCGTCAGGAATTTGCAAGACAGATTGATGCGGGCGAGTGGACGTTCGCAGGCTTCCGTGACTATCCCGATAACTTTGTTACCGAGAATATTGCCGGTATTCCCAATCCTGACTATCCGATGCATGAAGAGCTTCAGCCTACCGCCAAGACCAATCCCGTTCTTGCAGCAGCGGTAACGACGGGCAACAATCTTTGCGCAACGGCAACGATCTACAAGGCTGCTTCCGAGCCTACGGGTGATACGTACAGTGCTTCCAAGTTGATCGATGGCGATCTTGAAACCCGTTATCAGGCATCAAGAGCTACTAACCTTTACAATCTGAACAAGATTTGTAATGAGATTATCATTGACCTTGGTGCAATCAAGACCTTTGACACCTATACGCTCGTTTGCTATAATAACAGGGATGCGTATATTGCAAAGGCGTGGGAAATCCTTGTTTCAGATGACGGCGCGACGTTTACGGCAATCGACTATCAGAAAGATAATACCGAGGCTACCGTTTCGGTAACCTTTGACGAGGTATCAGCTCGCTACGTAAAGATCCGAATGTTCGAGCCCGATGCAACGTCGGGTATTACCCGCCTTTGCGAGTTTATGCTTTTTGATTTGTAAAAGTAAAGATTCATAAAAGTAAAGATTATTATAACAATAAAACGAAATGACAAGTGTCATTTCGTTTTATGTTAGAAATAAAGATAGGAAAAATTTATGAAAAAAATTCTTTGCATGGTATTGATTCTTGGGATGCTTTTGACCGCGGCGGTTGGTTGCGGTATGTCTGAAGTTACAACCGAAACGACTACTGCAACGAACGATGTCAACATAACTCCTGAGCTTCCTGAAGGGGAGCAGTTAATAACTCGCAGTTATACGGCTGTTTTGAATGATGAAACGTGGTCGGGCATAGATGCCGACACGTCTGCGTATACACTTTTCGGAACGGGCGCAGTTATTTATTCACAGGCAAAAACCGACTATAAACAGTATACCCTCACCTTTGTTATCGTTGAAAACGGTATTGAAAATTCTTATACCGGTACGGCAGTTTTTTCGGTAATGAAGTCTCTGGGTGTTTGCGGCGCTACCGTTACGCTTGATGAGGCGGCAAAGACGGCAACCGTTAAGGTATGCCCTATTGAGACCAAGGTTCTTACTTCATGGAAGGCGGTTAATGCTAAGGCGGATGCTTACGTCAGATTTGAATTTACGACAAGCGCGGATATGGAGTATGCGATTACCGTAACGCCGGAGAAAGGCGGTAAAGTATCTACTTCTGCGTATACGCAGGACGGCATTACGGTCAGCGGAGCTGACGGCAAGTTTGTCGGCACTGCAAAATGCACCGTTCCCTATTTTGAAGGCAAGACTTATTATATTAACATTTGCCTTGCCGACAGCTATCTGCCGGTGGCGTCGATACCTTTGAACATTCTGCCGGCAGAGCACGATACAGGCTTTCATCTTATTTTCCAGGGCGACTGGGATCTTGTAACCGATGAAACCTATTTTGCGGAGTTCACCGATATGTTCCAACACACGTATCCGAAGATTTATGCGCGCTGGGCAATTCTTGGCAATGAGCCTAAAACCGTTATTTTTAAAGCGGATAAGAATTATACGGGCGTTGCGTATCAGTCGGGCGGTACGGTCGTTATTTCGGTGAATTATTTAAACGGCGGTCCGGATAAGCTGACTATTATTGCTCATGAAACGACGCATTCCGTTGAAATGTACGGCGGTAAGCTTGTTTACGACTACGTTTACGACAGCGACGGGAAGACGATCGGCGGTTGGTGGACTGAAAACCTTGCGAACTATGGTGCGCTCCGTTATTGTCATTTGAGCTATTCGAACAAGTTTATTCAGACGTTTGACGTTCAGAATAATTCCAAGCTTTGGGACTGGGGCTACGCTAAGTACAGCGACGGCGGCAAAATATTTATCGCGTGGCTTGACTGGAATTATCCCACGACCGACAAGAATGGCGACGGCACGATTTCGGTTGACGAGTACGGTGCCGTTGACCTCATTAACTACACCATCAAGCATACGACCGAAAAGATCGTTGATAATCCTTATGACGAAAATTCGGAGTTCAACAAGGCGCTGTATAAAGCGACCGGTAAGTACAAGACGGTTGAAGAAGCACGTCTTCAGTATGCTGAAGACTGCAAGAGCGGCGCGTTTGTATTAAACGGTTTCCGCGATTACCAGGATAATTTCCTGACCGAAAATCTTCCCGGCGTTTCTGAAAACAACTACATCATGAACGAAACGGCAGTTCCTACCGCAAAGACCAATCCTGTTCTTGCGGCAGCTATGACGACGGGCGACAATCTTTGCAAGGGCGCTTTCATTGCTCGAGTCGGTTCGGTTTCTGTCGGCGTTAACGCTCCTGAAAATATGATTGACGGCGATCTTGAGTCCCGTTATCAGGCAGCGCGTTCTTCGGATCTGTATGCTATGAGCGGGATTTGTAATGAAATTGTGATTGATCTTGGTGGGACCAGGACCTTTGACACGTATACGCTGGTTGGTTACGGTAATACTGCTTCATATATTATGAAGAGCTGGGAATTTTTGATTTCAGATAACGGTGTAAACTTTACGGCAATCGACTATCAGAAGGATAATACCGAGGCTACCGTTTCGGTATCCTTTGATGAGGTATCGGCGCGCTATGTGATGATCCGTTTGTACGAGCCCGATGCCAAGGCGGGTATTACCAGAATTTCTGAGCTTATGCTCTTTGATTCTGAACAGTAATATGCAGTGATAAAAGAAAAACGAAATGATTTTTGTCATTTCGTTTTCTTTTTTGTGCGAAAGAAGTGGCGGAAAAGCGCATCACGGTTAAAGGGAATCAGGGGATAGAGGTAGGAGCGGCTTCCGTCTACCGATTTATTCAGCGCGATTGTGATGATAATGAGGAGCGTTCCGATGACAAAACCTGCAATTTTGAAAAATCCGACCATAATAATCAAAAAGATACGCATGAACTTAAAGGCGTAGCCGAGTTCAAAAGATTGTTGAGAATAGTTTGAGATGGCGACGAATGCCATATAGAGTAAAACTTCGGGGATAAACCAGCCGACGTCGACGGCAAAATCACCGAGAATCAGTCCTGCTACTACCGATAAAGAATTGCCGAGTGTGGAGGGCGTGTTGAGCGAGGCGAGCTTTAAGCCGTCCAACAGAAGCTCAACGATGAGAATTTGAAAAAAGATGGGAAGTGCGCCACGGTCTTCGACCTTGATGAAGGCAAGATAGTCGGGGATGAGGTGGGGATGCGTAACGAGCATATACCAGAGAGGCGCAAAAAAGAGCGTTACGGAAAAAATGAGTATTCTGACAAGTCGTTGATAACTGCCGATGACGGGAGGAAAGTAATAGTCGTCGCTTTCTTCGACAAAATCAAAGATTGAGGTGGGGAGGAGCATAACTTGCGGCGAGGCATCGCAGAGAATGAGCAGATTTCCCTCGAGTAACGTGGCGGCGGCAGTGTCGGGGCGCTCGGTATAGCGGATTTTGGGAAAAGGATTATACCAACGGCGTTTTATCATACATTCGGCAAGCGATTGCTGACCAACGGTGAGAGCATCGACCTTGATGCTTTTGAGCTTTGCGCTGATTTTCTCGACGTAGGCGGGGTCGGCGCGCGCGCTGTCGTAGACGAGAGCGACGTCTGTGCGGCTGTCTTCTCCGATCTCAAACAGTTGAATGACAAAATTTTTGGAGCGCACGCGGCGGCGAAGCAGGGCAATGTTGGTTTTTAACAGCTCGGTGAATCCGTCGCGCGAGCCATACAGGACACGGTCGGTGTCGGGTTCTTCGGCAGTACGTGTCGGTAGATCGCGTGTATCGGTGACGAATGCACAGGGATAATCGTGAACGAGAAGCACCGATGCGCCTGCAAGCAATAGCCGCGATGTGTTTTTGAGGTCTTTTTCTATGCTGGCTGCGCCATAGGGAAGGAGGGCGAGAAATTCCTCGGGCATTTTTGGGGGCTTTTTGAGGGGCAACATCTGATAGCGTTGCACGAGGTCGCTCAGCATATCATCTGAGGAAAGTGTGGTGATGAAGTAGAGAAATCCCGCTGTGCCCGCTATTTCGATCGGACGTTTTACGAGATCAAAGGCGTTGGGGTAGCCAACGGCTTCTTCCAGCTCTTTTTGACGTTTTGTGAAATCTCCGGAAAACGGTTGCATCGTATTCTCCTTCTGGGAAACTTTTTCAAAAGCCTTCAAAATCAAGAAAAACAATATCATACGCTATCATTTTGAATGCTTTTGAAAGGGCTTAGGAAATCTTTTTCTTAAAATGCTTTCCTGATAAATCAGGATTTACAGAAGTCTTTATCGTTTGTTATCGCATATAGTATATCCCGATTTTTTATTTTTTGTGGGAAAGTCTTTACAATATGAAAAAAACTTGCTATAATAACGGTAAGAATAAAGGAGTTTACTAAGTGATGAAACAGTTATCTAAAGATGAAAAAAGAGCGCGACTTTTGATTGCGCTTACCTTATGTCTTATTGTGATCGGCTTTTGTCTTTTCTTTTTTCAGTTTCCTGATACGATTGACGCAGAGTTTGTTTTTGATATTGATGCCGAGGGCTTTGCCACGGTTAAGGGTTATACGGGTAATCCCAAAACCTTAAAAATTCCTGAAAAAACGCCCGAAGGCGCGCCTGTGAAATACATTGGCGAGCATGCTTTTGGCGGTCATCAGAGCAATCTTACCAAAATCGTCATTCCTGAAGGTGTTGAAGCGATCGGAGATTATGCCTTTGCCAATGCACCGAAGCTCAAAACGGTGGTTTTGCCCTCCGGTCTTAAGGCAATTGGGCGCGGTGCGTTCGCGAATTGCAGTTATCTTGAAAATATCGAATTACCCGAAGGACTTCTGATACTTGATGCTGAGGTTTTTGATTCCTGTGTGCGCCTGTCCAAAATGAAAATTCCCGCTTCGGTGACGGCGATTGGCGTGGATTGCTTTTTATCTTGCGAAAGTTTGCGCCTTGACGTGAGTGAGAATCCGCTTGCTGCTGAGATCGCTGAGAATTACTGCATTGAAACGGGCACGATCAGCATCTTTTCCATTTATCTTGTGCTGTCTGTTGCGTTGAGCGTGATTGCTGTTGCCGGCGTGTTTTACGTCGGATATTGGATCAAGAAAAAACGCGCTTTGTCAAAAGAGAAAAAAGAAGAAACGCATTGAGTAAAGCTCAATGCGTTTTCTAACTTTGCAAAAAGGTCCTTGCTGCCTGGCGTGTACTGTGTCTTGTTTTCCTCACGCTCCAAATGATGTTGCAACGATGCTCCAAATGATGTTGCAATGATGCTCCGCTGTTTCGTTCTGCGAGTGATACTCCAAGCTTACGGCTTAAAAAAATTCCTCGGAACTAGTCCGAGGAATTTTTCTGGCGCGCCCGGCAGGATTCGAACCTGCGACCTACCGGTTCGTAGCCGGGCACTCTATCCACTGAGCTACGGGCGCACACAATACAGTATTTCGTACTTAATAAGTATACTACAAGCTTTTGTATTTGTCAAGCATTTTTTGAAAAAAATTTATAAAAATGTGAAAAATTTGATTTTGAGGTATTGCTCTTGACAAAATGTGCGGAGTGTGATATACTGTTCTTGTACCGTAGCGACTGACGGAAAAGATGGGTTACCATCGGGGAGCTGCGGAAAATTTCAAGCCGACCGTCTGGGCACACAGTTCTTTGGGAAAAGGGGACTTCGTGTGTCTTTTTCTTTTGCCCGAGAGCGTGATGAAAGGGGTATCCTATGATTAAAAACACGATTGAGGGCATTCTTGCCGGTATTATGATTGCCATTGGCGGCTCGGTTTATGTCGCCTCGTCCGACAAGGTGGTCGGCGCTGTTTTTTTCTCGGTGGCGCTTCTGACCATCTGTATGAAGGGCTATTCGCTTTTCACGGGTAAGGTGGGTTATCTGCCGCTCTCGCACAAGAAGGCAGACGTTTCAGCACTTCTTTTTGGACTTCTCGGTAATTTTATCGCGACGCTTGTTTGCGGTGTTCTTGTGGCTGTCGCACTCCCCGCGTTACATACCGCGGCAGAGAGCATTGCGGCGGTAAAGCTTGGACAGAGTGCTTTTGAAACGCTCGTCCGCGGCTTTTTCTGCGGTGTTCTGATGTATGCCGCTGTCAGCATTTTCCGCGAGAACAAGTCGCCGCTTGGCATTTTCTTCTGTGTTCCTGCCTTTATTCTGGCGGGTTTCGAGCATTCGATTGCCGATATGTTTTATTTTGCGCTCGGTTATTCGTTTACCTGGAAAACGCTTGTATTTATTTTGCTTGTCATTGTCGGCAACTCGCTTGGCGCTGTCGCTATGACGGGACTTCGTCTTCTTGGTGAAAAAACTGTGAAAAAAGCTGAATAAGAAATTGATAAAAAGCGAAAAAAAGTCTTTTCTTTTTTCGCTTTTTGTTGTATAATATAAGTAATCCCATTGTTCTGATAAAAAATTGACAGAAAGGCGCAACCTACGGTTGCGAATGAATGCCATGACTGTAAAACGCAGTGCTCTTTTAGAAGAGCTTTTGAAACGCGCGGCGAAAGAAGAACCGAAGCTTTCGGGAAATGCGATCATTGCACCGCATTTCTGGCTTGCCGCGCTTCGCTTTGCGGCAAAGAGCGATATGCTCGATATGCTCCCCGAGCTTGATACCGCAGAGTCTTCCGATGAGTTTAAAAGTATGCGTGAGATGCTTGCGCCTTACGTATCTTCACTTGATTTTCTCCTTGACGAGCTTTGCAAGGGAATTGTAGCCGAGGGGGAAAAATCGGCAATCGAAGTTTTCGTGTTCAGACAGATGCTCGATCGCGCTTCTCTGGAGACGGAAAACGGTACGGTTACCGTTCCTGTATTTCTGAAGGTACTTTTGCGTGATCCTCCTTCTGCGATCCGCAATTTTAAGCCGGGCGTGCCGAAGCCTGCCGCCTCTGATACGTCGACAACGACACCCGGCAGTATGGTGAGCAGTACGGCAAGCTCGATTGCGTCGCTTCTTGCCTCTCAGCAGGGCGGCGGTATGCCTCCTCTGAAACCGACGGCAGGCACGACCGCTACTGCTACCGCAACGACGTCTACCGCAACGGCTTTTGCGCCCGGTGCGGCACCGAAGGAACGCGGTAAGGTGGCAGGACTTGTGTCGAAGGTCAACGAGGTGCGCGATGCGCTTCTTGAAGAAGTGTACGGACAGGATCACGCCATCAGCGCTTTTACTTCCGGTTATTTCCGCGCCGAGCTGACTTCATTGACAAATAAAAACAACAAAAAGCCCCGCGCGACCTTCCTGTTTGCAGGACCTCCCGGTACGGGTAAGACCTTCCTTGCCGAAGAAATTGCTAAAAATCTCGGTATGCCTTACTGTCGTTTTGATATGAGTGAGTACGCCGACAAGGAGGCAAATATCGAGTTTTGCGGTTCGGACAAGGTGTACAAAAACGGTAAAGCGGGTAACGTGACCTCCTTTGTTGAGGAAAATCCCCACTGTATTCTTCTTTTCGATGAGGTGGAAAAGGCACATATCAACGTCATTCATCTTTTCCTTCAAATTCTTGATGCGGGAAGAATCCGCGATAATTTCACCGATAATGAGGTTTCTTTTGCCGATACCATTTTGATCTTCACGACCAACGTCGGCAAACGCCTTTACGAAGATCCCACTATTCCGAATCTTTCGACTCTATCGCGTAAGCGCATCATCAAGGCGCTTGCGAGCGAGACCAAGCCCGGCACGAACGAGCCTGCTTTCCCCGGCGCGATCTGCTCACGCTTTGCTTCGGGTAACGTGGTGATGTTTAATCACATCGGCGCAGCTCAGCTTATCAAGATCGTGGACAAAGAGCTGAAGGTCAACGCTAAGCGACTTTCAGAGGGTGTTTCGATTTCGCTTTCCTTTGATTGTGAAGTACCGGTTGCGCTGATGTTCTCGGAAGGCGCTGCCGCCGATGCGCGTACCGTCAAGGGACGTGCGCAGACCTTCTTCAATGACGAGCTTTACGAGCTTTTCCGTCTTCTTGAGTCGGATAAGATACCGAACGGTGTGGATGCGCTTGAAAGCGTGACGATGAGCGTTTCACTCGATCGCGCGAAAGAAGACGTTATCAACTGTTTTGTGGACTCTGATCCAAAGACCTTGCTTCTTTTTGCCGATGAGGAAACCGTCGTGCTTTGCCGCGAAAAATGTCCGAATATTACGGTCGTGGGCGCGCAGACGGTAGAGGATGCGAAAAAGGCGATTGCGACACATGACATCACGCTTGTTATTTGCGATATTTTTTGCGGCGCTGATGAAAAATCGAAGTCGCTTCTCAATCGTGAGGACGTGGAATCGGCATCGCGTGACTTTATGCGATATCTTGTTGATATCGGATCAAGCCTGCCGGTATATCTTCTTAGCCGGAAGGAAGACGATTTTGATACCGAGGAAATGCTTTCCTTTGCCCGTGAGGGCGTGAGAGGCGGTATTGTGATCGCATCTGATGCCAGGATTGAGGAAACTGTTCTTGAGACCTGCCGCGCGCTGCATCATCAGGCAAGCATGCTTCGTCTTGCCGCTGCCAACCGCATCATTTCCTTCAAGACGGCGCAGACGGTATCCGATGACGGCAAAACGGCGGTCATCAGCCTTTATGATTTCGTTCTTTCGCTTGCACCCGATGCCGACGATGCCTCAAAGAGCGTGCTTGATAACGTATCGCGCCCGAACGTTCGCTTTGATGATGTGATCGGCGCTTCCGATGCCAAGGGTGAGCTTACTTATTTTATTGATTATCTGAAAAATCCCAAGCGTTTTATGGGTAAGGGCGTGAAAGCGCCCAAGGGCGTTCTTTTATACGGACCTCCCGGTACGGGTAAGACGCTTCTTGCCAAGGCGATGGCGGGTGAGTCTGACGTTACCTTTATAGCTGCTGAAGGCAATCAGTTCTTGAAAAAATACACGGGTGAAGGTTCAGATGAGGTTCATGCGCTCTTTAACGCCGCGAGAAAGTATGCGCCCTCGATCCTCTTTATTGATGAGATTGATGCGATTGCGAAAAATCGCGTAGGCGCGGGTGCGGGAGAGGACGTTCTGACCGCCTTTTTGACCGAAATGGACGGTTTTAAAACCGATCCCACTAAGCCGATTTTTGTTTTGGCGGCGACTAACTTCGACGTTGAGCCCGGCTCTGCCAAGAGTCTTGACCCTGCCTTGATGCGCCGCTTCGACAGACGTATTTATATTGATCTGCCTAACAAAGAGGAGCGCCGTAGCTTTATTGTGATGCGCGCCTCCAAAAATGAGTCGATCTGCCTTTCTGACGAGGAAATCGGCAATCTGGCTATGCGTTCTACGGGTATGTCGCTTGCTCAGCTCGATTCGGTCTTTGAGCTTGCGCTTCGTAACGCCATTCGCGCGAAAGACCTTCGTGTGAGCGACGAGGTGATGGAAGAAGCGTTTGAAACTTTTGTCAGCGGCGAAGAAAAAACGTGGGATCCCTCCGAGCTTGAGCGCACGGCGCGCCACGAGGCGGGACACACCCTCGTTTGTTGGCTGGGCGGTGAGCGTCCCTCTTACGTTACGGTCGTTGCCCGCGGCAATCACGGCGGCTATATGCAGCACGAAGACCGTGAAGCGAAGGGCTCTTACTCGAAGGAAGACCTTTTGAAACGCATCCGCACTTCGCTTGCGGGCAGAGCTGCGGAAATCGTATATTACGGCACGGAGGACGGTTATACGACGGGAGCATCGGGCGATCTTGCCACGGCTACCCGTGTTGCGACTTCGATGCTTTGTACCTACGGTATGGACGAAACCTTCGGACTTGCCGTTGTGAATGCTGAAACGGCGCATGATGCGCTTTCGGGTGAGGTCAGAGCCAGAGTTAATGTCATTCTTGAGGAAGAACTTAAGGCGACGGTTGCCATCATTGAGAAAAATCGCGCCGCAATTGATGCGCTTGTTCACGAGCTTTTGACGAAAAACCATCTGAACGGTGAGCAGATCACGAGGCTGCTTGAGCCGATTGTTGTCACGGAATAATTTAAAAACTCCAAAGGAAATCCGTTGTTTTTTCGGCGTTGATTTCTTGTCATTGTTTTGACAAAATTCCCGTTTTTTGATATACTGTAAACAGAAAGACAGTTTTGCGCTTTTGATACAGTCATATACCGCATAGCGAGAGTGCAAGGACACGCCCTTTTGCTATGCGGTTTTTGGCTTTTGAAAGCTTTTACATGTTTTGGGTAATGAACGCGGAAAAACCCTTCTTTATGGGTTGAGATTCAGCTGATCAATGGCTGATTTATTTTTAAAAAGCATTGTTTGAGGGTGAAACGGTATCGGAAACATTGGATTATGCGGAAAACAGACAACCGTTCTGTATTGTGCGGAAATGGTGAATTGGGTTTAGCGTGTTACCGGAACTATAAATGAAGGAGATAGAACCTTCACGAATAGCGGAGCCGTTTTTGCTTGTATAATTCTATGAGTTACTGAAACTAACTAACCCCCATCTTCGCCCGCCGTGAAAGCGGTGTGGCGAGGAGTTTGTGGGAAGCGGACAGAATATTTTTTCTTAGTTGAAGACAAAAAGAAAAACAATTCTTGCATTTGTTGAAAATTAGTGCTATACTGAGACTGTAAAGGAGGGTATTGTATGACGGTAATTGAATTTTATGACAGAGTGCAGCTTCACAACATTGCTTCTACGCTTTTGTGTTCCCCTGATCGCGTGATCTTTATCGGGGATCGCAGTAAAGCGATGGCGAAAACGGTGGCGCTTTGCAAGGTGGTAGCTGCCTCGCGCAACATTGCGGTTGACTATACCTTCCAATCGGTGAATAAAAATCATTTGAATGAGATCGTTGCGGCGCTTGAGAAGATCATTTTCAAATATGACGATTGCATTTTTGATATTACGGGCGGTTCGGAAGTCTATCTGGTAGCAGTCGGTATTCTGATGGAACGCTATCAGGGTAAGATTCAATGTCAGCGGCTTCGTTTTAAGAACTCGACGGTAATGGACTGTGACGGTGACGGTGTGTATTTCGAGCCGGAATCGTTTGAGATTTCGGTTGAGGAAACGATCATGCTTGGCGGCGGCAGAGTGAAGCAAGCTTCACGTTTTCTGGCAAATAACGAGGAGGCGTGTGAGTTTCACCGCGATATTGACGCGATCTGGGCGTGCTGTCGAAAAAAGCCGTCGCTCTGGAACCGTCAGCTTGTTACGCTTGCAACGCTTTGCCGCGCGTTTGGCGGTGAAAACAGCCTGTCCTACCGTTTTGAGCGTAAAGAAGCCGAGAACTATATGAAGGGACGCGGCAATTTTCTGCTGTCGGAGGAAATTCTCGGGGATCTCTTTGACAGAGGGCTTTTGAAAACGCTTGAGCTTTCGGATGAGATTGTGGTTGCCTTTAAAAACCACCGTGTGAAACGCTGTCTGACGACGGCAGGCGCGATTCTTGAATGGTATATTGCCAAAAGACTGTACGAGGCGAAGGATAAAAAGGGGAATCCCATTTATCACGACGTTGAAGTCGGCGTGACGATCGACTGGGACGGCGACAATCGCGATTCGTTCCGTACCTATAACGAGATTGACGTTCTGGCAATGCGCGGTGCTGTGCCGATGTTTATTTCCTGTAAAAACGGCTCAGTGTCGGTTGAGGAGCTGTACAAGCTGAATACCGTTGCCGAGCAGTTCGGTAAACGCTATGCCAAAAAGGTATTGGTGGCGACTGAGCTTGACCGTTTCGGCGCGCGTGCCGATGCTGTGAGAGCGCGCGCTGACGATATGGGTATTCGTTTGATTGAAAATATTGATGAGATGTCCGATGCCGAACTCAACCGTCTGTTGTCAACGCTTTGGAGCAGTTGATATGGGAATGCTCGTTTATCCATCTTATTATTCTGAATTTTCCTGCATTGCCTCGCGCTGTCGGCATTCTTGCTGTATCGGTTGGGAAATTGATATTGACGATGTTGCCTACGCGCGTTATCAGGGTGTAGCGGGTAAGCTCGGTAAGCGGTTATGTGAGTCGATTTCAACGGAGGGAACGCCGCATTTTGTTTTGCACGAGGAAGAACGCTGTCCTTTTCTGAACGGCGATGGACTTTGCGATTTGATCCTGTCGCTCGGTGAGGATGCTCTTTGCGAGATATGTCGCGAGCATCCGCGCTTTTATACCGTATTATCGGATCGCACCGAGATGGGAATCGGGTTGTGCTGTGAAGAAGCGGCAAGGCTGATTTTGAGTAAAACCGAGCCAACGGTATTTGTATCCGAGGGCGAGGCAGGCAAGCGCGACGATTGGGATGAAGAAAAGCTTTTGTGGCGCGGAGAGGTATTTTCAATTTTGCAAAACCGGCAGCTTTGTATTTCTTCCCGTATGGCAGAGCTTCTCTCGTTTTGCGGCTCGGAAATTCCTTCCATCGAGAAATCGCTCGGGCTGCTTCTTGATCTTGAGATTCTGACAGAGGAATGGCGGTCTTTGCTTTCTTGCTATCACAAGGCCGATGAGGAGGCGTTTTCACTCCATATGCAATCGCGCGAGAGCGAGTACGAGCAGTTCTCGGTTTACCTTGCCTATCGTTATCTGGCGGGGGCGTATGACGGTGAGGATTTCAGGCAGAAATCTGCTTTTATCGTTTGGGCATACCGCTTGCTTTTTTCGCTCGGTAGTTTTGTTTTTGACCGGACAGGCGCGTTTGCGGCAAAAGATCAGATTGAGCTTGCAAGGCTCTTTTCGACTGAGCTTGAGTATAACGAGGACAATTTGTATGCAGTTCTTGACACGCTTTGAGTTTGTCTGAACAATCTGACGTGAATTGGTTATACCGGTTGAAGCGGTAAAGAGAAAACTTGACGGGCTTAACCGGTTAAAAAATTTTTTAATTCGGGTATGTGTCCCGAATGTCGGGCTGACGTTTTCCGAAAGGAGCTTTTTACTCTTCAGGGAAGATGGGCCTGTGAGGAATAGCGGCAGCTCTGCTTGGAGGTAACAGTGAAGGAACTTTTACATACCGTTGAAAAGGTTGACGGCGAGATGAAGATACGCGATTATATGAAATTCCGGCTCGGCTTTTCGTCTTCCCTTATCGGCAAGGTCAAATACGGCGGTGTGTTTTTGAACGGTGTAAACGTGCATATGCGTGCGAGCGTTAAAAACGGCGATACGCTGCTCGTTTACTATCCTGAGGAACAAAGCGAAAACATCGTACCGATGGAGTTGCCCTTGACGGTGGTGTATGAGGACGACAGTATCCTTGTTGTCGATAAGCCGAGCAATATGCCGATCCATCCTTCGCGGGGCAACCACCTGCCGACACTTGCCAACGCTGTCAGCTTTTATATAAAAGAACCCTTTGTTTTTCGCGCGATCACACGCCTTGACCGCGATACGTCGGGACTTGTGCTGATTGCTAAAAATCAGCTTGCGGCGGCAGAGCTTGGACGTGCGATCACGGTTGGCGGCATTGAAAAGGTGTATCTTGCGCGCGTGGTCGGTGTGCCTTGCGGGAAAGAGGGAAAAATCAACGCGCCCATCGCGCGGGAATACGAGGGCTCGATTCGCCGTGTCGTTCGTGAGGACGGTAAGGAAAGTCTGACACACTACCGTGTTTTGTCGGTTGATGTTGATGGCAACGCGCTTTGCGAAGCGCGCCCTATTACGGGCAGAACACACCAGATCCGTGTGCATTTCGCGTATATCGGACATCCTTTAAAGGATGATTTTCTGTATGGAAAGCAGACGGGCGAGGCAGTGTATTTTCTGCGTTGTGTGTCGCTTACTTTTACGCATCCGTTTACCAAGGAGCGTATGACGGTGACGGCATTGCCGACTGCGCCGAAGGCGGAGTCAACGACAGCAAAAACTCAAGTATAAAACTCCCTGAAAAATTTTTCAGGGAGTTTTTATTTTCTTTGCTTTGACAAAATTCGTCAATAAAAAAAGAAAGGAGCTGATTCCGCTTGGGAATATAGCTCCGTTTGGCTTATACGTTTGGTTTTTCGATTCCGAACAGTTCCTTGACAAACCAGATGGTATCTGCGGGAAGGGCAAAGGTGTGAGCGTTTAAGTAGGCAAGGCTTGAGTTTTCGGGAAAGGTGAAGGTGAGGCTGTAGCTTGCGAGCGCCTGAAACTTATAGCCGCGCGCGCGGTCATTTTTGTTGATGCCGTACTTACCGTCACCGACAAGCGCGTGGCCGATTGAGGCGAGATGCGCGCGGATCTGGTGCGTTCTGCCCGTCAGAAGCTCAACCTCGATCAGTGAAAGTCCGTTTTTTTCGGCAAGCACACGGTAGCGTGTGCGAATTTCTTTGAGACTGTTTTCGCGGCAGTTTTTCGGTTTATGCGTATAAACTGTGACGAGATTTTTGTCTGAGTCCTTGGTGAGATAGCCGCAGAGGGTATCTTCTTTTTTGCCGAGAATACCGTGGCAGGCGGCAAGATAGCGCTTGTCCACGCGGCGTTCCTTGATGGCTTCATTGACAAGGCGGAGCGTTTCGGCGTTTTTGGCGGCAATCACGATGCCTGCGGTATTGCGGTCGATACGATTGCAAAGCGCGGGCGCAAAGCTCTGTTCGCTGTCGGGATCGTACTCGCCCTTGCGGTAGAGATACGCCTTGATGTGCGAAATGAGGGTGTTTTGATCTTCTTTGTCGTCGGAATGCACGATGAGTCCTGCGCGTTTATTCACAAGAAGGATGTTTTCATCCTCATAAACAACGTCGATCCGCGGTGTCAGTACGCGAAAGGCGGATTCGGCTTTCTTTTTTTCAAAAAACTCGTCCTTTAGGAAAAGCTCGATCTCGTCGCCTTCGGTCAGTACAGTGTTGATCTCACAGCGTTTGCGGTTGAGCTTGATCTTTTTTGTGCGTACCGATTTATAAAGCATCGAGGCGGGCAGGGCCGGGAGCGCTTTCAATAAGAATTTGTCGAGTCTTTGTCCTGCATCGTTTTTTCCAATTTTGATAATCTGCATATAGTATCCTTTATGGGGAATGTTTTATGGGGAAACTCAAAAATCTTCGGATTATACGGTTTTACGGTTGCTTAGTCTTGTTTACGGTTGCTTAGTCTTGTTCTGAAGGTTTTTGAAATAGGTTTCCGACGCAGATAAAAATCTTTGTCGGAAAATTTTTTTTGAAAAATTTTCCCAATAAATCCCTGATTGGTTTTATGAGTTGGTTTTAAAAAACGGTGAACCGTAGGATTCACCGTTTTTTTTAGTCGGGAAAGCTGACAAGACGGATATCTGCGCCAATGCCCGCGAGCTTTCCGACGATGTCGTCGTAGCCTCGCTCAATCAGCGCGATATTGTCGATCACGGTGATGCCGTCTGCGGCAAGACCTGCAATGACGACAGCCGCACCGCCCCGCAGGTCAACTGCGCTGACCTGCGTACCCCGCATTGGATTTGCGCCTTCGATGATTGCGGTTTTTCCCTCTACCATAATATGTGCGCCCATACGGATCAGCTCCTCAACGTAGCGGAAGCGGTTGTCCCAAACGCCTTCCGAAACATAGCTTGTGCCTTCAGCAAAGCATGTGAGTGCGGTGATCTGCGGCTGCATGTCGGTGGGAAAGCCGGGATAGGGAACGGTCTTGACCATAACGCGTGAAAGTTTTTGTTTGGGATTGCGTTCAATGACGATCGAGTCGTCGTTGACGGTGACCGAGACGCCCATTTCGATGAGCTTGGCGGTAATGGATTCCACGTGCTTCGGGATGACGTTTTCAACCGTTACCGAACCGCCCGTTGCGGCGGCGGCGACCATATAGGTGCCTGCTTCAATCATATCGGGAATGATTTCGCAAGTACAGCCGTGAAGCGACTTCACGCCGCGTATTTTGATGGTGTCTGTACCCGCACCGCTGATGCTTGCACCACAGGCGTTGAGAAATTCGGCGAGCGCGACAATGTGCGGCTCTCGTGCGGGACTTTCGATGACTGTCATACCTTCAGCGCAGGTCGCGGCGAGGATAGCGTTGATTGTAGCGCCGACCGAAACGACGTCAAAGAAGATATGCGCTCCGAAAAGTCCGTTCGGGGCAGCGGCGTCAATGTATCCGCCGTTCACGCCTGCCGTAGCGCCAAGCGCGGTAAAGCATTTGAGGTGCTGGTCGATGGGGCGCGTACCGAAGTCACAGCCGCCCGGATAACCGACGTGCGCCTTGCGGTATCTGCCGAGCTGTGCGCCGACAAGATAGTAGGAGGCGCGCATTTTTTTAATAAGCGAAAGCGGAATTTCCGAGTTTGGCGAAATATCGGTGGTATCAATATGCGTTTCTCTGCCTTGGCGCGTGCATTTTGCGCCAATGTGCGTGAGAATTTCGAGCGTCAGATTGATGTCTGCCACGTTGGGCAGGTCTTCAATAATAAATTCAGAGCCAACGAGGACGGTAGCGAACAGGATCGGCAAAGCCGCGTTCTTCATACCGGCAACGCGAATATTGCCGTATAGCGGCTTTTTACCGCAAATTACGATTTTATCCATAGCGTATTTGACGACCCTCCTTTTCGATCATTCCGACAGCATATCACTCTTGGTAGTATATCACAAAGATATGAATAAAGTGTAAATAAAACTGTCGTTTGCAAAATTTTCTCTCATCAGAAAAAGCTTTTACAAAAACAGTATATGCCCTATGAGAACAAAGGGTGTCAGAAGAGATTGCGCTCGACGAGATCCTGCAAAAATGCCTTTTGCTCGGACGGTGTCAGGTGATAGTAGGCAAAGACGAGCAGACGTGTGCCGATCTCGTTCTCGGTTTTTTTGCCAAGGTTACGGATGTGGGGCAGCTCGCCTTGATTGATAACGTCAACGATCTGACGGATCTCGAACATACCTGCGCGTTTTAAGGCGTTGGACGCACGAACGGAAAATTCCATATCGTCAAGAGAGGTATCGCAGGTTTTGGCTGTCATCGGAATGGAAAGGGTAATGCGAGGGCCAAAGACGGCGTAGAGCGTGGAAAGTAAGCCGTGCTGAATGACCGCTTCGTGCAAAATGTCTGCAATTTGTTTGAAATCTGTCATGGGGATAGCCTCCATTTTTAGTCTGTGGTTATCGCGTATCAATTGATGATTACAGTATAGCATACTTTGTCGAAAAAATCAAGAGGGTGTTTTTTTGGACAATATCGGCGTTTTTAAAGTTTTTGAGAAAAAATTGTAATCACTTCTTGAAATTATGTTTTTTTTGTGTTAAAATAATTGTATATGTAAAATGGAAATCTATGGACTGTCGTCACGATACGTTAAGACGGCGAGAAAGGATCAGTATGACAGAGATCAAGAAAAGAGTTGCTTCCAAGGTGGCAGAGCTTGCCGAGGGTACGCTTTCTGCCGAGGAAATCGCGCTTCTGCTTGAATATCCCCCTGACAGCGCGATGGGCGATCTTGCCCTGCCTTGCTTTAAGTTTGCTAAGGCAATGAGAAAATCGCCAATGATGCTGGCATCCGCATTTGCTCAGGAGTTTTCTTGCGAAGGAATCCGTGAAGCACGCGCGGTAGGCGGGTATTTGAATTTCACACTTGACGGCAGCTTTTATGCTGACGTCATTCATAAGATTGTAACCGAGGGTGACAAGTACGGTCGCTCTGAGGAGGGTAAGGGTAAGACGGTGGTGCTTGACTACTCCTCGCCCAACGTGGCAAAGCCCTTCCATATCGGACATCTCGGTACGACGGTAATCGGTCACTCGCTCAAAAAGCTTCACGAATTTGTGGGTTATCACTGTATCGGCATCAACCATCTCGGTGACTGGGGTACGCAGTTTGGCAAGATTATTTGTGCCTATCGCCGTTGGGGCAGCCGCGAGGAAGTCGAATCGGGCGGTGTTGACGAGCTTGTGCGTATTTACGTCAGATTTCACGAGGAAGCGGAAAAAGACCCTGCGCTGAATGACGTAGCACGCGCCGAATTTCACAAGCTGGAGCTTGGCGATGCGGAAAATATTGCGCTCTGGAAGTGGTTTATTGAGATTTCGCTTGCCGAATATAAAAAGACATACGATCAGCTTGGTATCGAGTTTGATTCTTATAACGGTGAGGCATTCTATACCGATAAGATGCAGGCGGAGATCGACCGCATGCGTGAAAAGGGTATTCTCACCCTTGATGACGGCGCAACGATTGTCAATCTCGAAGCCTACAATATGCCACCCTGTCTGATTCTGAAGCGCGACGGCTCGACTCTTTACCCCACCCGTGACATCGCGGCGGCGGTTTACAGAAAGAATACCTACGATTTTGACAAGTGTATTTACGTTACCTCGTCTGGACAGAGCTTGCATTTTGCGCAGTGGTTCAAGGTCGTTGAGCTGATGGGCTACGATTGGTCGGACAAGCTTGTTCACGTTCCTTACGGTACGATCTCAATCGGTGGTGCAAAGCTCGCTACCCGTACGGGCAACGTCATTTTGCTTCGCGATCTGTTCACGACGGCGATTGAGAAATGTCTTGACGTGATTAACGAAAAGAATCCCACGCTTGCCGATAAGGAAAAGACGGCGGAGGCAGTCGGCGTTGGCGCAATTGTCTTCTACTATCTTCTCAACGGCAGAATCAAGGATTCCGATTTTAATATGGATGATGCGCTTTCCTTTGACGGCAATACGGGACCGTATACGCAGTACACCTACGCGCGTTGTTCCTCCATTCTTGAAAAAATTGGCGAGGTAGGTGAGAACGCGGCAAGCTATGAGCATCCCGCAGAGGTAAATCTTGCCAGAGTGCTTTCGCGTTTTCCTGAGGCTGTCAAAACGGCGCTTCGTGAATATGAGCCTTCCGTCGTTACCCGTTACAGCCTTGAGGTTGCGACGGCGTTTAACAAGTTCTATCAGGATTGCCGCATTATCTCGGCAGATGGGGTGGTGGATGCAGGTCGCGCTCAGCTCGTCAAGGCGACGCGCACCGTGATACGTCAGGCGCTTTCGCTTATTTGTCTGAAGACCCCCGAAAAAATTTAATCACATCTGAAAGGAAATTAACGATATGTCCGGACACAGTAAATGGAAAAATATTATGCATAAAAAAGAAAAGACCGACGCGCAGAGAGCTAAGGTTTTCACAAAGATCGGCAAAGAGATGGCGATTGCCATTCGTGACGGCGGCGCTGACCCTGTATCGAACGGTAAGCTTGCCGATCTGATTGCGAAGGCAAAGAGCCTGAACGTACCGAATGATAACATCAAGCGTGTGATTGAAAAGTATTCGGGTAATAACGTGGCAAATTACGATGAAATCACCTATGAGGGTTACGGTCCGTCAGGTGTTGCGCTCATCGTTACCACCGCAACCGACAATAAGAACCGTACTGCCGGTAACGTGCGTCACTATTTTGATAAGTTCGGCGGAAATCTCGGCGCAACGGGTTGCGTATCTTATATGTTTGCCGATGCGGGTGTGATTGTCATTGACTCGGCAAGTGTGACGGACGAGGACAAGCTGATGGAAGATGCGCTTGAAGCGGGCGCTTCCGATTTCTCGGCAGAGGACGGCGCTTACGAGGTTACTACCGAGGTCAGCGATCTGAAGGCTGTCCGTGAGGCACTTGAGGGTATGGGCTACGTCGTATTGTCGGCTGATGAGGATAAAATTCCTTCCACCTACGTCGATCTTGACGATGAAGATGCGATTAAGAATATGAACCGCCTGCTGGATGCTCTTGATGACGATGATGACGTTACCAACGTATATCACAACTGGTCGAACTGCGATTGATTATCGAATATAATCTAAAAAACACCGTCTTGCCCAACTTCTCATAAGGAAGTTGAGAAGGGCGGTGTTTTTTATCAGGAAAATTTTTAAAATAAGTTTTCCGCACTTTTCAAAAATTTTCAGGACGGGCAAAAATATTTGTATAAGAATATAGTCCGAGGTTGTTTGTGGGGAAGGGAAATCCTTTGGATTTTTGAGATATTGCTGTATAACTTTGTGAAAAACGGCAAAAATACTATCAGCAATTCAAGAAAAGGATGGAGCTACTATGAATACCAAATTCAAATTCACAGAAAAAACGGTCAATACGCTTCTTTATGTTGGCGCGGCGGTACTGATTCTCGCGATTCTCGGTCTTTCGATTTTTGCATTTGCTTCGCGCAAGGAGCAAACGAACAATCCTACCGTTACTACGACGGTGGCGAAGGTGACGACGATTGCACCTGTTACCACAACTAAACCTGAAGACGAGACACCGGTTACGACGAAGAAACCTGAAACCAATGACAAACCCACGGTTGCCGAGCCGACTTTTGTAAGCCCCGTTCAGGGTGTGCTTGGCAAGGATTACGATGCCGAATCGCTGGTCTATTCGGTTACGATGAATGATTATCGCGCTCATCTCGGCGTGGATATTACTGCTTCTCTTGGCAGTCCCGTATACGCGATGCAGGACGGTACGGTAATTTCGGTTTCCGAAGATTATCTGATGGGTACAACCGTGAAAATCGAGCATGAAAGTGGACTGGTTTCAATTTATTCAAACCTTGACGAAACGCTCCCGGAGGGAATTACTGTCGGTTCAAAGGTTGAGGGTGGACAACTCATTGGCGGCGTTGGTGAAACGGCAATTATTGAGCAATGCGACGATGCGCATCTGCATTTTGAGATTATGAAGGACGGTCAAACGGTTGATCCTCTCGATTATATCACTGTGAGCGCCAATTCCACCGAAGATGAGTCCTGATTGTTTGTTTTTTGACAAAAGATACGCCTGAAAATCGGCGTATCTTTTGTTTTGTTTGAGATGTAACCTGATTTGTAACCAAAACTTTTGGAAAAGCGGGAATATTTTGAGGGTTTTCCTTGACAAACGTCGTGTTTTGCGATATGATATAGCATATTCTTTGACATAACGAGGTAATTATGGCAAGCTTTGAAGAAATTTTTGCAAAAAACGTGTTTTCGGACAGCGTGATGAAAAAACGGCTTTCGCCTGCAACCTACGAAAAGCTGCACAAGGTGATTGCTGAAGGCGGCGAGCTTGATATTGCCGTTGCCAATGAGATTGCTAAGGCAATGAAGGAATGGGCAATGGAAAACGGCGCGACACATTATACGCACTGGTTCCAGCCGATGACGGGTGTCGCGGCGGAAAAGCACGATTCTTTTTTGTCGGTACAGGGCGACGGTACGGTGCTGTCGGAATTTTCGGGTAAAAAGCTTATCAAGGGTGAGCCTGATGCTTCTTCGTTCCCCTCGGGCGGTCTTCGGTCGACCTTTGAGGCGCGCGGTTATACGGCGTGGGACCCGACCTCCTATGTTTTTTTGAAAGCCAATACGCTTTGTATTCCAACTGTTTTTTGTTCTTACAGCGGTCAGGTGCTTGATAAAAAAACGCCCCTTTTGCGTTCGCTTTCGGCGCTTTCGGCTGAGGCGGTCAAGCTTTTACATCTTTTGGGCAAGACCGATGTAACGCACGTGCGTGCCGAAGTGGGCGCGGAGCAGGAATATTTTCTGATTGATAAGGAAAAGGCATCGCTTCGCCGCGATCTTCTTTATACGGGACGTACGCTGTTTGGCGCAAAGCCTCCTAAAACGCAAGAGCTTGACGACCATTATTTCGGCTCGCTTCGCCCTGAGGTCAAGCGGTTTATGGCAGAGCTTGACGAGGAGCTCTGGAAGCTTGGTATTTATGCTACGACCGAGCATAACGAGGCAGCACCCTCACAGCACGAGCTTGCGCCCATTTATACCGAAGCCAACCGCGCGACCGACCAAAATCAGCTGACGATGGAAATTATGCGTAACGTTGCCGACCGTCTGGGATTACAGTGTCTTCTTCACGAAAAGCCGTTTGCACACATCAATGGCAGCGGCAAGCATAATAACTGGTCGCTTTCTACCAATACGGGCGAAAATCTTTTCAAGCCGGGCAGTGATCCGTATCACAACACGCAGTTTCTTCTTTTTCTTGCTGCTGTTATTAAGGCGGTCGATACTTATCAGGATCTTCTTCGCATTTCGGTGGCATCGCCTTCCAACGATCACCGTCTTGGCTCGTCCGAAGCGCCTCCCGCCATTGTTTCGATCTATTTCGGTGATGAATTGACCGCTGTTCTCGATGCGATCGTTTGCGGAAAGCGTTTTAATCAGGCGGCAAGAGAGCGCATGGAGGTCGGCGTTGAGTCGGTTCCCGATTTTGCCAAAGACACCTCGGACAGAAACCGTACTTCTCCCTTTGCTTTTACGGGCAATAAGTTTGAATTTCGTATGCTTGGTTCGTCGCAGTCGATCGCTGATCCCAATATGGTGCTTAATACCATTATGGCGGAGGCGCTCAGTGAGTTTTCTCTGCGTCTTTCCCGCACGAATAAAGATCGTGAGGGGCTTGCCCGCCGTATCGTGAAGGAAACACTCATCAAACACGGCAGAATTATTTTTAACGGCAATAATTATTCTGCCGAATGGGTAAAGGAAGCCGAAGCGCGCGGACTTTGCCATTATCCTACCGCTGCCGACGCTATCGTACATTTTGAAGATGACAAGAATATCCGTCTGTTTGAAAAACACCGTATTTTTACAGAGGCAGAAATCAAGTCGCGTACCGAGATCATGCTTGAAAATTATTTCAAGGTCGTAAAGATCGAGGCGCAGACGATGCTTTCGATGGCGCGTTGCGAGATCTTGCCCGCTGTTTACCATTACGAGAACGTTCTTTGCGACCTGATTGCCAAAAAAGAGGCGGCTCACTTACCCGACGGTCACGAGCGCGCTATTGCCGACCGCGTCGCCAAGGGCGCTGACGGCTTGTATTATGCCGCCAATACGCTTGATAGCGCGATTGCGGGCTGTGACGCGCCGCGTAACGCCAAAGAAGCGGCGGCATATATCCGTGACGACGTATTACCCGCTATGCAGGACGTGCGTGTTTTTGCCGATGCGCTTGAAACTAACGTTGGTAAGGCATATTGGCCCTTTCCGACCTACGGTGAATTACTGCTTCATTAAAACAAAAACCTTTGCTTTCATTACGAGAGCAAAGGTTTTTATTGGATATACTGTTTGCAGTAGGCATCAATGCCGTTTGCGACAGCTTCAGCGTATTTTGTCTGCCATGCGGAATTTGTGAGATTGGCAAGATCATAGGCGTTGGTCATAAAACCGCATTCGAGAAGCACCGAGGGCAGTCCCGACTGTAAAACGGCGAGCTTCTGGGGATAGATGGTGGGTAATTTCGAAAGCGCGAGTTCGTTTTTGACGGTTGTTACGATACAGTTGGCAAGTGTGTTTGATTTTGCCGTATAGCCCGTATAGCCATAGGGCAGTATGTAGTAACGTGATCCCATAACCGAAGTATCGGTGGTATATGCGTTACAATGCACTGAAATGACGAGATCAATGATATTTTTGTTATCAATGATCCAATCGCAACGGTTATTGACGTTATAAATCGGGGAGGAGGTGCTGAGGTATTCCTCCGGAGGAAGCGTTGTGCCGTCGTGTGTATAGACGACGTTATAGCCGAGTGCTGTGAGCGCCTTGCCAAGCTTAAAAGAGATCGCAAGGTTGATATCGTTTTCATAATAGGTCGTGCCGTTCAGCTTGCCAAGTGTGCCGGGATCGCCGAAGCCGTGACCGGGGTCGATGCAGATGGTAGGCGCATCGGGATCGGGAGCAGGCAGCTCTGTGACGGGCGGCTCTGTGACGGACGGCTCTGTGACGGACGGCTCTGTGGTTACAGGCGGCGCAGTCGTGACGGAGGCAGCGGTTGTCACAGAAGGGTTGGCCGTAGCGGGCGGCGCGGTCGTAGCGGCTGTCGGTGTATCGGATGTGTTCGGCGCGCTTGTTGTGTCGGGGGATGCGCTCGCGGTATCTGTCGTTGTGAGCGTTGCGAGTATCGGTTTGATATCAAAGTACAGACAGATCGACAAAAGCACGATAATTAAAACGAGCAACAAAATGACGATCCAGATAAGTGATGACTGACCGGGCACGAAAACACCTCCCAACGCTTACGCTATTTCTCTTATTATATCGTATATTATATCGTAAAACCGTCTGCAATATATGAACGCTCTGTAAATTCTTCAGAGCATCCTTTCTGTTGCAGACGGTTTTGTTTTAAAAATGCTTACGCATTCGTTCGAGCGCGCCTTTTTCAAGTCTTGATACCTGCGCCTGTGAGATGCCGATCTCGGCGGCGATTTCCATTTGCGTTTTACCCTTGAAAAAGCGCATATCAATGATCTTTCGTTCGCGCTCACCAAGCTGTTTCAAGGCTTCGTTCAGGGCAATGTCCTCTAAAATGGCATCGCCCATCGAGGAGGAATCGCTAAGCTGATCCATAATATAGATGGCATCGCCTGATGAGGAGTCGGAGTAGACGGGTTCGTAGAGTGAGAGTGGGAGCGCGATGGCTTCCAGTGCTTCGGTAACCTCCTCGACGGTACGATTTTCGCCGTTTTTTTCCATTTCCTTTACGATGTCGGCGACACTCGGCTCGGAGGCGTTTTTCTTTAACAGAGTTTCCTTGGCTTGCATGGCTTTATAGGCGATATCGCGCATTGAACGCGATACGCGAATGGTGTTGTTGTCCCTGAGATAGCGGCGGATTTCGCCGATGATCATCGGGACGGCGTAGGTCGAGAATTTAACGTCAAGCTCGGTATTGAAATTGTCTACTGCCTTGATGAGTCCGATACAGCCGACCTGAAAAAGATCGTCCATGGTTTCGCCGCGTCCCGTGAACCGTTGAATGATGGATAAAACAAGCCTCAGATTGCCGTCGATCAGCTCTTGCCGCGCTGCTTTGTCGCCTGCTTTGCTTTTTATGAGAAGTTCTCTTTTTTCTTCGTCGTTTAATACCTTCAGCTTCGCGGTATTGACACCGCAGAGCTCTACTTTATGATAGTACACCGTAATCCCTCCTGCTTTTGTTCTTATAGGAAAGTATTGACGGATTACGGCATCTTTTATGCCGATTTTTTACTGTGAAGTTTTGGAAATGAATAAGCCCTTAAGCTTGGATTTGCCGAGGAGCTTTTTCGTTTTTTGAGAAAATGCCTTACGACGTTCAAAAATCTTCTGACGATTGGGTTTCGGGGCTGTTTTTATTCGTTTTCCAACGTTTTTGATGCTATAACGTCAGAAATCCCTTGCTTTTACGCAAAAAGCAAGGGATTTCTGAAAAGGGCTCGCGTTGCTTGTTTTATTCGGTAAATCCGCCGTGTTTTTGGTGATAGGCGACGGCGAGGTCAACGACGAGGCCGTAGCTTTTAACGCCTGCTTCGATGCCCTGCATTTGCTGATAGGCATCGTTCAGATCGCTTGTGATTTCGGAAGCTTTGTTGTCCTGATATTTGTCGTAAAAATCGTTGAAGGCGACGATCTCACCGACAAGGCGGTCGTCGGCAATCGAATACGCTTTGTTGAAAAGCTCGGTATCCGCTTCGTAAAGCGCGTTGATCAAATATTTGAACATCTCGTAATAGCCGCTGTAACGGATATAAGCATCGTCGCTTGCCATACAAACGAGAAAGGCGACAAAATTTGCTTCATCCTCGCGCCCGATGCCTCGCTGGTGAGCCATTTCGTGCGCCGTAGTATAGGCGACGACCGAGGTCGGAAAATTGATGTTGACGTTTGCTTCGCCCGTAAAATAGGTGTATACGCCCGAAAGGTGTGTGTAGGTGAGAGCCTCGCTTAACAGAATACCCTTAGTGTTTGATTTCAAAGAAGAAATGAAGGGATAGCGCGCCGTTACTGTTTTATACGCTTCGTTAAGCTTTTGGTTAAGCTCGCGGCGGGAATAGGGCATTACCGACATTCCGTTTTCGTCAAATTCAATTTCATCAAGCAGAGCGTTCATCTCATGAACGATCGTTTCGGTCGTTTGGTAAAGCGCGTCAGCCGACACCTTTTCTTTGTCGAGGGATAATTCCTTGTCGAGCGTGGTGGTGAAATAGGACGTGCCAAGTGTGAAAACAAAGCCGAAATAGAGTAGTAAAATAAGTCCGATCAGGGATGACAAAAAGTAGCGCGAGGGTTTGGGATCATCCTTTTTACACAGACGGAGCGCGATAATGACTGTGACAACGACGATGGGAAGCAGTAAGAGAAGAAGACACTCGGCAAGTGAGAAGGGGAGAATATCCGTCAGCTTGGCAAGAAGAAAGCGGACTGCCGCGGCGGGATAGCGATTGACGAAATTGGCAATCGGCTCGCAGTAGATCGACAGAATGTGCAAAATAAGGACGATGGGAAAGAAAAGTACCGTTACGATGGTGAAGATGGGGGAATATTCCCGCCATTTTTTGAAAAAGGATTTCAGTTTCATAATGCTCCTTACGAAAAAGGGCTGTTGATTTTTCAACAACCCTTTTTCGTTTTAAACCTTGACAGTCCAGCCCATTGTATCTTCGACCTTACCCCACTGAATGCCTGTGAGGGTGTCGTAGAGGCGTTGCGAGATCGGACCGATTTCGTTATTGTTGAGAATGTGCTTTACGCCGTCGTCGTTTAATTCACCGATGGGGGAGATAACGGCGGCAGTGCCCGTACCGAATGCTTCGTTCAGTTTGCCTTCCTCGGCAGCGGTGAGTACCTCGTTGATGGCAAGGCGGCGTTCGGTGACCGGAATACCCCAGCTCTTTAAAAGCTCGATCGTGGAAGCGCGGGTAACGCCCGGCAGAATATTGCCCTCGTCAAGCGCAGGTGTGATGACCTCGCCGTCGATGACGAAAAATACGTTCATAGCGCCGACTTCGTCAATATATTTTCTTTCGATACCGTCGAGCCAAAGTACCTGTGCGTAGCCCATGCTCTCTGCTTTTTCCTGTCCTTTGAGAGAGGAAGCGTAGTTGCCGCCGACTTTGGCAAAGCCGGTGCCGCCGCGAACGGCTCTGACGTAATCGCGTTCAATACAGATTTTGACGGGATTGATACCGCTTGCATAATACGCGCCGACAGGGGAAAGTATGATGGCAAAGAGGTATGTATGCGAAGGATGCACGCCGAGCTTACAGTCGGTTGCGAAGATAAAGGGACGGATGTAGAGCGATTTGCCTTCCTCGGTGGGAATCCAGTCTTCATCGGTTTTAACGATGGCTTTGATTGCTTCGAGCGCATCTTCGGGATCAATCTGCGGAATGCACATTCTTTCGTTGGTGCGGTTCATTCTTTCGATGTTTTTGAGAGGACGGAAAAGCTGTACTTCACCGCTTGCGGTTTTGTACGCCTTCATACCCTCGAACATTTCCTGTGCGTAGTGGAATACGGCGCATGCGGGGTCAAGCGCAATGGGACCGTAGGGAACGATGCGGGCATCGTGCCAGCCCTTTTCGGTCGAATAGTTCATCAAAAACATGTGGTCGGTAAAGTACTGACCAAAGCCGAGCTTATTATAATCGGGCTTCACTTTTTTTTCTGTGGTAAGTTCATAACGGATGTTAAGCATTTTTATATCCTTTCGCAGTGTAAAATCCTTGATATTCAGTATTATAAACCTTTTTTTATGGAATTACAAGAGCAATGTAAAAAAAAATCAAGGAAAAATCAGATAATTTACAGTTTATTTCGCAGAAAACTTTTTAAAAAAAGTTTTCCGCACCTTTCAAAAACATTCGGGACGTGGCGGGAACAATATTGTAAAAGGATTGTCTGAATTTTTTACCGGGGTATCGGTTAAGGCTTCAGACAAGTTTTAATCGGGATTTTTTTGCAAAAAGCTTCCCTGAAAAGTCTTGCATTTTTTGTAATTATAGTATATAATAATATATTAAAGTAGAATGCCGTAGTAGGTTCAATTATTACGGCGATGCATTCTGATAATTACCGATCGAAAGGATCTTCTGATATGGGACTTTTTACAAAGATTTTTGGTACGTATTCTGAGCGTGAGGTTAAGCGCGTTTTACCGATTGTGGATAAGATTGAAGCTCTTGCCGACACCTATCAAGCGTATTCCGACGACGAGCTGAGAGGTATGACGCCAAAGCTTAAGGAGCGTTTAAAAAGCGGTGAGACGCTTGACGGTATTCTGCCCGATGCTTTTGCGCTTGTCAGGGAGGCGGCAGACCGCGTGCTTGGCAAACGTCCTTTCCGCGTGCAGCTCATCGGCGGTGTCATTCTGCACCAAGGGCGCATTGCCGAAATGAAAACGGGTGAGGGCAAAACGCTTGTGGCAACACTCCCCGCTTATCTTAATGCGCTTACCGAACAGGGCGTTCACATTGTAACGGTTAACGAGTATCTTGCCCGTCTCGGTGCAGAGGAAATGGGACGTGTATACGGGTTTTTAGGGTTGTCAACGGGACTTGTGGTACACGGTCAGACGAGAGAGGAAAAGCAGGCTGCGTATCGCGCCGACATTACCTATGGCACGAATAACGAGTTTGGCTTTGATTATCTGCGTGACAATATGGTGGTTACGAGAGAACAGCTTTCCCAGCGTGGACACGCCTTTGCCATCATCGACGAGGTTGACTCGATCCTCATCGACGAGGCGAGAACTCCTCTCATTATTTCGGGCGAGGGTGAGAAATCGACCGATATGTATGCCCGCACTGACCGCCTTGTGAAAAGACTCCGTCAGTTCCGTATCAAAGAGGTGGACTCCAAGCAGTCTACCGATACGGTCGAGGCGGATGCAAACGCCGACTATATCGTTGATGAAAAGGCAAGGAGCGTGGTGTTGACCGCGAAGGGTATCAAAGAGGTTGAAAGTTATTTCGGTATTGAAAACTACTCCGACTCGGAAAACGCCGCTATTGCGCATCACGTCAATCAGGCGCTGCGCGCGTACGGCATTATGAAGCGTGACGTTGACTATATGGTAAAGGATGACGAAGTGCTTATCGTCGATAGCTTCACGGGCCGTATTATGCCCGGACGCCGTTATTCCGACGGTCTGCATCAGGCAATTGAAGCCAAGGAACAGGTTGAAGTGCAGAAGGAAAACCGCACGCTTGCGACCATTACCTTCCAGAATTATTTCCGAATGTATAAAAAGCTTTCGGGTATGACGGGTACGGCCCTTACCGAGGAGGACGAGTTCCGCCAGATCTATGCGCTTGACGTTGTTGAAATT
>CAZMAF010000005.1:0-46542 GCA_964564225.1 uncultured Lachnospiraceae bacterium | reverse complement strand
AAAACACGCCGAACAAAAAGGGCCGATACAATTATGATGTACTCAGTATAACAAAATTTTTTGAAAATGTCTACCGTTTTTACTAAAAAATTTTACTAAAGAAATAAAATGTTTTCAAAAATCACCAAACGTCTGACAAAGCCTTTTCCTCTTTTGCCGCAAGAAGCGCAAATCTGCGCCGCGCTCCGCGTCATATAAATGCCATACCGTAAAACACCCGCACAAACGAAAACGGCATAGCCGAATTCACGGCTATGCCATTTCCCGGGGATTAAAAATCCCTGATTTGCACCCACAAAGAAGAGCCTTGCGCGGTGAAATATGCAATAGAAATTACTTGATTTCTACAGTAGCGCCTGCCTCGGTGAGGTCAGCCTTGTACTTCTCGGCATCAGCCTTCGAGATAGCTTCCTTAAGAACCTTAGGAGCGCCTTCAACAGCATCCTTAGCGTCCTTCAGACCAAGACCGGTGATCTCACGAACAACCTTGATAACTGCAACCTTCTTAGCAGCGTCAAAGCCGGTAAGAACAACGTCAAATTCGGTCTTTTCTTCTACGGGAGCAGCAGCGGCAGCAGGACCTGCAGCAACAGCAACGGGAGCAGCGGATACACCGAATTCCTCTTCAAGCATCTTTACAAGTTCAGCCATTTCAAGAATGGTAAGGGTTTTGATTTCTTCAAAAATGTTAGTAATCTTTTCGCTAGCCATTTTAATTATCCTCCAATTAGTAAATAAATAATTTTTAAATAAGTTTGTTTTCCGTCTGAACGGTCAATTATTCAGCTGCAACGGCAGCTTCTTCGGGAGCTTCACCCGACTTGTCGATAACAGCCTGAAGAGCATAAGCAAGTCCGTAAAGGGGACTCATCATGCTACCCATAAGCTTGCAAACGAGAACGGGCTTTGCGGGAGTTGCAGCAAGTGCTTCAACCTTAGCGGTATCAATCACTTCGCCATCAATAAAGCCACCCTTGAGCTTGAACGTGTCAAGCTTGATCTTGTCGGCATATTCCTTCAGGATCTTTGCGGGAGCAACCGCATCCTCCACGGTATACGCGATAGCAGTCATGCCTTCAAACATGGGCTCCATTTCAGCATAGCCTGCCATTTTGCAAGCTCTTGCCATTGCGGAGTTCTTGTAAACCTTGTACTCAACGCCTGCCTTTCTCAGATCGGCGCGGAGCTTGGTGTCGTCCTCGGTGTTAATACCCTGATAGGAAACGACAACGGCAGCAACAGCGTTCTTAAGCTTTTCAGCAAGCTCGTTAACAACGGCAACTTTCTGTTCGAGAATCTTTGCGCTCGGCATAGTTTCACCTCCTATAAAATTGAGAGAACAAAAAAATCCTTCTTGTTCTCACCAAAGAACAAGAAGGAAATTCAAAAAGCAAAGTAATGCACCGTCAAAGGACGGTCTTCTTGAAATTCGCAACCTCGGTAGGAAAGCTTTCGCTTTTAGGGAAACCTACTGTCTTTGGCTCACCCGTGTATCTTATCACACTTTTTTGGTTTTGTCAAGTCTTTTTTTGCTTTTTTTTGCAGGATTTTTCACTTTTTTTTGCAGAGGTCCGGCGAAATTTCTTCAAGATCAGAAAAACGGTAAGCTCTGCTGACAAGAGGAGCGCGATATTCGCAACGAGGAAAAGAAGTCCGAATTTGCCAAAGCTTCCCCGAGCCAGAAGCAAAACAAAAAGAAGAACAGAGCCCCCGACGGTAAGTCCCGTTCCGAGCGATGCCGTCGGCGAAAATCGGGAATGCGGCTGAAAATAGCGAAGTCCGAAAGAAACGAGCGACACGGCAAGAATCGCCACCGTCGAAAACACCTCGGCAGAAAGCGAAAAATACGACGAGACAACCAGCGAAAAAACAAGCGCGCCGATACCTGCCAAAGAGCCCGTCGCCAAGGATGCAATCACACGCTCGAAAAGTCTTGCCGATGAAAAGCTATGCATGTCTTTGCCTGTCGGTCTGTATATAACCGAAAAAACGGCAAGCGTATCAAACCCGAATCCCATCAGAACGAAAAAGAGCGCGCTGACAAGATCTTTACCGAGTACAATCGCAAAGAGCGTTGGAAAAAGCTTGACGGCAAGGGTGCAAAAAAGATAAGACGTTGCCTTCGTCACACGGTCGTAAGAATCACAAAGCGCGCGCTTCATATCGGCAAGCGCCGACGAAGATGCGCTGTACAGCCAATCGGCAGCAGCGCGCGCATCGCTTGCGCCGTGATCGGCAAGCTGAGGACGAACCGACGGTTTTTCCGCCTCGCGCTTCGGCAGATCGGTATGAAAAACAGAAACGTCGGCAAAAGACGCCGCTTCGGCATCGGCAGAGTCACGCATTGCAAAAAGCACCGTCTTTGACGATTTTCGCTTTGCCGAAATATAGTCCGAAAGCGCCTTGGGCGAAGGCGCATTCAAAAGCGTAACCGGCGTTTTGGCAGTCAGTTTTTGAAAAACCGAATAGTCAACGGCATTTTCACAAACAACGGCAAGCGAAATGCCCGCGTCCGAAAATCTGCGATACCATGCAGAAAAGGCGGCGGTATCCGACTCCGTCATAATCGCGCCCTCGAAAACAAGCTTGCCCGAAAGCGCTTTCATGAGCGACCTTTCATCGTATGCTGCATCCCGCGGGAGCGTTCCGATGGCAACACCGACAGCGCCCGGTTTCAGAAAACACGCGCCGTCGCTCTCACGAAAAGGCGCGATGGTGTCGCCGCAGTACCAAAAGCCCGCAAGCGGCAAAAGATAACGGCAATCGCCGCAAAGTGAAACGAAGGTGTTTTCACCCCGCCTGAATATGCGGCAGAACAAAGAGTTTTCAAGCGCGCACACCGCTATGGTTTCGGCGGTATCGGTATATGTAAAAGCGTATTTTTCACAAAGCGCGCTTATCGGCTTATCAACCGTATTGTACCAAAGCGGCGAGGAAAGACCGCCGTTTTTACAAGCGTTTACCGTCAGAACGGCATTTTTGAGAAGGCGCTTGCCTGCCTCGGTGGGCGAAGCTGAAAGTACCTCAACGCCGACACCCTCCTCGCCCGGCAAAAGAAAAGCGCTTGCCTCGCAGGAAAGCTCGTCCCGGAACGCCCTTGTCGGAAGAATAACGTGATCTACCGATGCAAGCGTCTCAAAAGATGCGTTATTTTTTGGAAAAACCGTAGTATTCAAAGAGAGAGCGTGGCTAAGAGAAACTGCCTGCGCAAGTGTGAGAAGCTCGACGGCTGTCGTTGCGGCAAAGGAAACGGCAAAAAGCCAATCCTGCCACAAACCGTTCGCAGAAAGCGGCGTAAGTCCGAAGATCGCGGCAAAAAATACGATGCCGAGAAGCGATACCGAAGCGGTAAGAGAAATTTTTTTAAGACTATCCGAAAATTTTCCCAAAAGCCAATTCTCTCCCGGCAAATCGGCGGCGTTTGCCGTCACACGCCGTCCGTCCCCCACTGCCGCAACAAGCGCGCGGCAACTGCCCGCAAGAATCACACTGTCGGTCCAGAGCATATTGTCGGCGTCCTCGTAGCGCCCTTCACAGGGCGATGCGTACTTATTGACACATCTTTCCTCTCCCGATATCCGCTCTTTGACGAAAAGCGAATCGGCATCCAAAATACGGCAGTCGGCAAAAAGACGGTCGCCTTGCTTCATCAGAACAATATCCCCGCAAACGAGGTCCTCACTCGGTAAAAGCAACTGTTCTCCCTCACGGACAACACGGATATACGCGCCGCAGAGTGCCTCTTTTTTTTCAATGCTCTCAACGGCAGAACGGTAAGCAGCATACCAGACGTAAAGAAAAAGCCCGAAGGCAAAAAGCGACGTATAACCGATCGCCGCCTCCTCGGCAAGAAAGGCGGCGCAAACGGTGATCGCAAATAAAATCAGAAGGGGAGCGGACAAAAAGGGGGTGAAATAGCGGAGTATTTTGCCTTGTGCGTCCTGCGCGTTTCCGTTTTGATTGCGCGGCGAATCTTTTGGCATTCCTCCATCCTGAGAGGCAAGCTTTGTCAATGCGTCCGCCGCCTTCAGAATATGTATGTTTTTCATGTCCTCCCTCCCTTCAAAAAGCATCCTTTTAGGTGGTTTTACTATGTGACGTTATAACCGTTTTTCCAATAATGATGAATATATTACTCGCTGCCGATTCATTTACATCCGGCAATTGAAGGAAAAATTTTTTCATCAATATATTATATACGTTATCAGTTAAAAACGGCATGGCAGAACCGTTCGCCTGACCGATCAATCCAACTGTATTTTTCCTTTCCAAAGAACTTTGAAAAGGCGTGGGAAAACTTTTTGAAAAAGCTTTCCCACAAACCGTCAGTTACAAACGATCAGCATTGCGCCCTTATCGTCGGCGTCAACCGAAACGGCAGTGATCTTCGCCTCGTAATCACTGATCAGGCGGCTCGCAAGCGCGTCCTCAACGTCACGCTGAATGGTACGGCGAAGATTTCTCGCGCCGTATTTGATCGAAAAGCTCTTTTCGGCAAGCGCCTTGACCGCTTTTTCGGTAAACACGAGAGCAATTCCCTTTTCGGCAAGAGCTTTTTCAAGATCGCGCAGCATAATTTTTGCAATCTTCACAAAATCATCCTTATCAAGCGAGCGGAAGGTAATGATCTCATCCACGCGGTTCAGAAACTCAGGGCGCAAGAACTGTGAAAGCGCCTTATCGGTCTTATCGCTGTCATAGGATGCGGCATCCCCCGACAGAAAACCTGCCGTTGCCGACACGCCCGTCGCGCCCGCATTGGTCGTCATCACAATAACGGTATTTTCAAAATTGACCTTCTTACCGCGCGCATCGGTAATCACGCCGTCGTCAAGAATCTGTAAAAGAATATTCATCACGTCGGGATGCGCCTTTTCGATTTCGTCAAACAAAACGACGGAATAAGGCTTACGGCGGATCTTTTCGGTGAGCTGTCCCGCATCGTCGTAACCGACGTAGCCGGGAGGCGCACCGATCAGGCGCGATACCGAAAACTTCTCCATAAATTCCGACATATCCAGACGAATCAGCGCATCAGGCGAATCAAAAAGCTCACCCGCAAGCTGTTTGACAAGCTCTGTCTTGCCGAAACCCGTCGGGCCTGCAAAAATAAAGGAAACGGGTTTGCGCTTATAGGAAACACCCGCACGGTTGCGCTTGATGGCGCGCACGACGGCGTCCACCGCCTTATCCTGACCGATAATACGCGAGGAAAGCCGCTCGCCCAAGCGATCAATCTTCAGATACTCATTTTCGGTAATATTGGAGGAAGGAATACCCGTCCAGACCTCAATGACCTCAGCAAGATCCTTCAATGTCAGCTTCAGATCAGCGCGCGCGGCAAGCGCATCGTCGAGCGTTTTCTGTACCTGAAGCTCTCTCGCTCTTGCTTCGGCAAGAGAACGGTATTTTTCATTACGCTCCTCATCATTCTTCGGCTCTTTCGCCTCAATCGCCTCGCGCTCAGCCGTTACCGCCTTTAAAAGCGCCTGATTTCTCTCAGCAGCGCTCACAACCTCGGAATGAAGAGCAAGATGCGCGCACGCCTCGTCAAGAAGGTCGATCGCCTTATCGGGCAGAAAACGGTCGGTAATATAACGCTCGGACAGAATGACCGCGCGTTCCACTACCTCGTCGGGAACGATGATGCCGTGGAACTTTTCATAATACCCCTTGATGCCCTTTAAAATCGCCACCGAATCCTCAATCGAGGATTCCTCCACAATGATCGGCTGGAAGCGGCGTTCAAGAGCGGAATCCTTTTCGATGTATTTGCGGTATTCAGTCAAAGTCGTCGCGCCGATCACCTGGATTTCACCGCGTGAAAGCGCGGGCTTCAGAATATTGGCGGCATTCATACTGCCCTCGGAGTCACCCGCGCCGACAATCGAATGCACCTCGTCAATCACAAGAATGATATTGCCGAGTGCCTTGACCTCATCAATAAGCCCCTTCATACGCGTTTCAAACTGACCGCGGAACTGCGTGCCTGCGACAAGCGCCGTCAAGTCAAGCATGTGTACCTCTTTGCCTTCGAGCTTAAAAGGCACTCTGCCCTCGATAATACGCATAGCAAGCGCCTCGGCAATGGCAGTCTTACCAACGCCGGGCTCACCGATCAGACAGGGATTGTTCTTCTGACGGCGGCAAAGAATCTGCATCAGTCTTTCAAGCTCACGCTCACGGCCAATGATCCCGTCAAGCTTGCCCTCCCGCGCCTTGGCAGTCACGTCCGAGCAGTACGCCGAAAGGAATTTCTTTCCTTCCTTTTCCTTGCCCTTACCGCGCTTTTCCTTCGGCGCGCTCTCATTGCCGCCCGCGGCATTCTGACCGAGACCGGCAAGCTGTCCGAAGATTTTTCTGAAATCAACGGGCGGCGTTTTACCGTTATCCCCCTCGGATACGTCGGAGGCGTCCGACAGTTCGGGCAGATTCATAATGCCGTCCATTTCGTCCTCCATACGCTCGATATCCTCATCGGAAAGTCCCATTTTTTCAAGAATATCGCTCACGGGCTTGATACCAAGCTCCTTAGCGCATTTCATACAGATACCCTCGTTAAAGGTCTTGTCGCCCTCAATACGCGTGATAAACACGGCGGCGACACGTTTTTTACATCTGGTACACATTTCCATCGGTCGTACCCGAGTGCCAAAAAGCACTCATTATCCTTTCTGTCCTGTCAAAATCATCATCCGAGCGCCGTCAGAAGACGGCTTACGATCCATCTGAAAATATTATGCTCGTACAGCCAATTCAGAACGACGGTGTCGCGAATCGCCCCTTCGGGCAAAAAAGTCAGCACCTCGTTCAGATAATCGGCAAGCAAAACCACGGCAAAGGCAATCAGCTCGATCCAGAAAAAACCGATCACAAGTCCCATCGCCATGCCGAGCATACGGTTTACAAAATTTACAAACGGCAATTTCGCCATTGCATTCACGATCACCTCGACAAGCTTGACGAAAATGGACGCCGCAATAAATATCAGAATAAAGCTGATCGCATTGGCAAGATAACCCGAATGCACGATCTGTTGCAGAAGATTTGAGAAAAAGCTGCCGTCCGCTTCCAGATTCAAACGGCTTTCGATAATCGGCTGCAAAGCGCTGCCAACACGCCCCGAAAAAAGTATAGCAAGTCCCGATGCGATCCAGAAGCGCAAGAACCCAACGAGCGATGCCACAAAGCCTCGATGGGTATAATGAACAACTATCAGAACAAATACTAAAACGACGAAACCGTCAATACACAAGCTTCCCATCCGAGCCTCCCAAAAATAGTGTTATAATATCAATATAAGCAATATTGCGCCTCTTTATGTTAGCGCATATCATTTTCCAAAGTTTTCAACAAGCGCCTCGCCGTCAAGACGGTCGGCGCGAAACGCGCCTGCAAGATAAACTGCATTCTTGGCTTTGACGAGCGTCAGAGAGTCCTCCGAATCCCGTAAATTCCCCACGTCGTAACGATCGCCCGTTTTCCTGTGAATCACAAGAACCGTCTTTTCGCAAAGCAGATACAGATACTCACCGTCCGCCTCGCAGTCGATCAGAGGAGAAGGAAGCCAGAATTCAGAATACCCCTCCTCGCCGTAGAAGCCGAAAAGCTCCCGGCGCGAATCGGCAGTGCTTGAAACAAGATAAACACCGCCGTCAAGCATGCCGCTTTTATAAACGGAAGCATCAAATTCCTCCCGTTTAACAAGCGTATTGCCGCGATAACGAAGAATTGCCCCGTCTGTAAGAAGAATAACGTCCCCGCCGTCTTCTGTCATTCCGTATACCGCAGACGAAAGCGAAACCGTAAACGCAGCCTCGCCCCTTTCAAGATCGACGCCCTGAAGCTCGTAAGCAATTACACCGCCATCAGCAGAGCGGCTGACGGTGTAAAGCGTTTTCCCCGCTTCGTCAAATGCCATATCGGTCAGATATTTATACTTTGACACGGTGCGGATAAGCGCAAACTCGGCATCGTAAACGTAAATTCTCGTGTAATAACCGTCCACGTCGGAGACAGCAATGGCAAACGAGCCGTTATCTGAGACGGCGGCATTCTTCACCGTGCCCTCATAGGAAAAGCTTTTCAACGCGGAAAACGCATTATATACCGTCGCAGACGAGCCCGCGCGGTCATAGATCACCATATACCGATCGGAATACACTCCCATCGGCGCGCGGTAACCGTGATAGTCGGAAAAAGTTGTCGAGGAAGAGCGATCGGTCACAAATACGCGGGTATCGGTCAGCGTTACAAAGCCACCCGACACAAAGCCAAAAACAGAATCGGCATCGGCATCGTAATAAAACACGTCGCCCGCCGTATCGGATGCGTTTTCTGAAAAATCGAAATTATTTAAAAAATAGCGGAAATGCGAAAGTGTCATTTCCTGTCCGAAAAACAAAAAGATCACCAACGTAAAAACAATGAGCAGAAAAAGAACGGCAAAGCGGATCGGCTTTAACAGCTTTGAAAAACGGTAATAGCCGCTATGATATACCGTACCGTGAATTTTTGCCATACCGTTTCTCCTTTCGTTTCGTTCAATCAATAAACAACACGCGAAAGATAAAGCCCGTCAGGGGGAAGTGTCGCCCCCGCACGCGAGCGATCTCCCGATGCGATCAACGCGTCAAGCGTATCTTCCGCAATACGTCCTTCCGATACGGCAATCAGCGTGCCGCAAAGAATACGTACCATATTATATAAAAAGCCGTCGGCGGCAACCTTGATCTTCACAAGAGGACCCTCTCGCGTTACGTCAAAATAGCGAACCGTCCGAACGGTGTCTGCCACCTTCGAGCCGGATGCCATAAAGCCTTTGAAATCGTGCGTGCCAACGAAATGCGAAGCCGCCTTTTGCATTAACGCGGTATCGAGCGGACGGGTATAATGATATACACGCCCCAGCATAAAGGGATCGCTCGCCTCGGTATTCAGAATATGATATTCATATTCCTTATAGCGCACGTCGTAACGAACGTGAAAAGTATCCTCAACGCGACGGGCTGACAAAAGTACAATGTCATCCGGCAAAAGCCGTGCGGTCGCCTTCGGAAGCCGATCAATCGGGAAGCTTTCGGGAATATCGCCCTCGACGGTCGCAAAAAACTGTTTGGCGTGAACGCCCGCATCAGTGCGCGAGCAGCCCGAAAGCTTCAGCCCTATATGGAAAAACATCTCAAGGGCATCCTGAAGCGTTTTCTGAATGCTCGGCGCATTTTCCTGCACCTGAAAGCCGCTGTACGCACTGCCGACGTAAGCAAGCTCCAATAAAATCTTCATAAATCTTTACCTTATACGTAATGGAAGCCAAGCCACCAGACCGGCATACCGACACCTGAAAACACCATCATACCGACAAGAAACGCGCACATCAGAAAAAGGGCAAAAAAATCTCTTTCGGTATACACGAGCGAGCGCATGCGGGTACGCTTTCTGCCGCCGCTATACAAACGGCATTCCATCGCCGTTGCCAGATTATCGGCATGGCGCACGCTCGAAACGAGAAGCGGAATAAATACGGGAATGAGCGCTTTTGCGCGGCGGACGAGCGAGCCCGAAGAAAAATCTGCGCCTCGCGCCGACTGCGCCGACATGATTTTGTCGGTTTCCTCAATGAGAATAGGAATAAAGCGCATAGCGATCGTCAGCATCATTGCAAAATCGTGAATGGGAATATGCAAAAGCTTCAAAGGGGACAAAAGCGACTCTATGCCGTCGGCAAGCGCAATCGGAGACGTCGTATACGAAAGAATCACACTGACCGATAAGACGAGCAGGATGATGCGGACCGATATACAAAGCGCTTTGATAATACCCTCAACCGAAACGGTCAGGCTCAAAAAACCGATCTCTTGCGACCACAGAATATGATACCCCTCACCCTTGCCGCTGAAAATAAAAAGCACCATCATAATCAGAATGACGAAACGGAGCGGCTTGATCGCTCCCATGACGGTCTTTGCCGAGATTTTCGCAACAATCGGAAGAAGAAGTGTGAGAACCGTAACGGCAAGCATAGAAGCAACGCTCGTTGCCGTAAAAATCATCGCGATATAAAGAATAGCAATCACAATCTTCGTGCGTGGGTCAAGACGGTGCAAAAACGAATCGCCCGGAAAAAACTGCCCAAGCGTAATATCCTTGATCATACCGCTCCTCCCTTCAGCAGCGCAGATAACGCTTTCGCCGTTTCTTCAACGGTATAGAGATTTTGCGGTAAAGGAAGTCCGACGGCGCGAAGCTTTACGGCAAGGCGCGCAATATCGGGAATATCAAGTGAATGCCCGACAAGAAGCTCGGCACGCGAAAAGACTTCGTCACGCGTACCCGATAAAATGAGCTTATCCCGCGACATCACCACGATGTCCTCGGCATAGCTTGCCATATCCTCCATACTGTGACTGACGATCACGACCGAAGCGCCCGTCTTGTCACGGTAACGAAGAAGTCCCTCGAAAATATTTTTACGCCCGATAGGATCAAGTCCCGATGCGGGCTCGTCAAGAATAAGCACCTCAGGGCGCATCGCGATCACGCCTGCAATAGCAACGCGCCGCTTCTGACCGCCCGAAAGATCAAAGGGCGATTTGTCGAGAAGTGCCTCGTCAAGTCCGACGAATGCCGCCGCTTCCAAAACGCGCGCAGCGACCTCCTCCTCGGAAAGCCCCATATTTACAGGCCCGTAAGCAATATCGCGGCGCACCGTTTCTTCAAACAACTGATATTCGGGATACTGAAAAACAAGTCCGATGCGGTAACGGAGTTTCGGGAGAAGCTTTTTGTCCCTGTGAATATCCTCGCCGTTAAAGTACACCGTTCCCGACTGCGGCTTCAGAATACCGTTCATCATCTGCACGAGCGTGGATTTACCCGATCCCGTATGCCCGATAATGCCCGTCACTCTGCCCTTTTTTACGCCGAACGTCACGTCGTCAAGCGCCTTTTTGCGAAAGGGCGTGCCGATGCCGTATTCAAATACGAGATGCTCGGCATATATCGCATAGTCACGGATATCAAAACCAACTGTGTTCATACTGTTTCTTCTTTCTGATAAGCCTTATAAACTGTCTTCGTAAAGTTTCATGATGGCATCAAACGCCTCATCCTCACTGATAATATCCTCGGAAACCGTAATGCCGAGACGGGCAAGCGCATGGCAAAGCTCGGTCACCTGCGGTGCTTCAAGACCGATCGCCGCAAGCTCCTCAACGTGAGAAAAAACCTCGCGAGGCGTGCCCTCGAGAAAAAGCTGACCGTCGTTCACGACGACCACACGGTCGGCAAGCAGCGCCTCCTTCATATTGTGCGTAATGTGCAGAACGGTAATGCCGCTTTCGTGTATCTTTTTTATCATTGCCATAACGTCGCTTCTTCCCTTGGGATCAAGCATTGCCGTCGCCTCGTCAAAGACAATACACTCAGGAAGCATCGCAAGCACGCCTGCAATGGCAATGCGCTGCTTCTGCCCGCCCGACAGCCTGTGCGGCGCGTGCTTGGCGTAAGCAAGCATATCCACCGTTTTGAGCGCCTCGTAAACGCGGCGGCGTATCTCGATCGGTTCAAGTCCTAAATTTTCAGGACCGAAAGCAATATCCTCCTCAACGACCGTCGCCACAAGCTGATCGTCGGGATTTTGAAACACCATGCCCACCTTGGAACGAAGATCGAAAAGCTCCTTCTCGGTCGCGATGGCAGAAAGCGATACACCGTCGATCACAATATCGCCCGACTGTATCTCAAGCACCGAGGCCAGCAACTTGGCGAGCGTGGATTTACCCGATCCGTTGTGTCCCAAAATGGCGACAAACTCCCCCTTTTTCACCGAAAAAGAGAGATTTTTAAGCGCATCCGTACCCTTTTCGCCATCGTTTTCGTAGGCATAGGTCAGATCGCGGATTTCAATAAAAGCCATAATAACGCCTTTCTTCAGCGTGATAAATTCTTTAGCGTGTTGTAAAAACAAGTCTTGCCGCCGCGCCGCAAGGAAGCGCCGTTTGGCTTTCCTCAACAGGAAGCCCTACCTCGTCGCATTCCACCGTAAAAGGCGCTTTGTTCTTAACGGCAAGCGAGAGAATACAACCCATCGTCGATGGCGAAAGTCCCGTCGTATAGGAATTAATGAGGAAAAACAAGGGATCATCGGAAAGAAGTCCTGCCGTCATCTTCACAAAATCAAAAACCATATCCTCGAGCTTCCAGAGCTCGCCCGACGTGCCTCGTCCGTAGGAAGGCGGATCCATAATAATCGCATCGTAACGGTTGCCGCGGCGAAGCTCGCGCTGAACGAATTTCGCGCAGTCATCGGTAATATAGCGGATAGGAGCATCCGAAAGTCCCGAAAGCTCGGCATTCTTCTGCGCCTGACGGTTCATCCCCTGCGAAGCGTCAACATGCACCACCGAAGCGCCCGCCTTTGCCGCAGCGATCGTCGCGCCGCCGGTATAAGCAAAAAGATTTAACACCTTGATCGGTCTTTTCGCCTCGCGGATGAGCTTTGAAAACCACTCCCAATTAACCGCCTGCTCAGGAAATACGCCGGTATGCTTAAAGCCCATCGGCTTGATCACGAAGGTGAGTCCGAGCGATTCATACCCAAGCGTCCATTCCTCAGGGAGTTTCCGGAACTGTGTCCACGCGCCGCCGCCCGATTTCGAGCGCTTATAAACGGCATCTGCCTTTTTCCACAAGGGCGAAGTCGCCGTGTCCTTCCAGATGACCTGCGGATCGGGGCGCACAAGCACGTGTCCTGCCCAATCCTCAAGTCTTTTGCCGTTTTCGGTGTCGATCAATCTGTATTTCGTCCATTTATCCGCAATATACATAGAAAACCCTTTCCAGAACATTCAACTTGACTGTAACAAATTCTGACTGTAGCAAATTCTGATTGAGAAAACTTTTCGGAAAACCCATTTCAAAAACTTTCGGATGATACGGTTTCAGCATCCGTAAACAGCGCGATGCGTTTAACTGCAATATAGCATTGTGAGGGGATTAGTCCTCAATATCGGCGTGATACTTACACGCCTTGCACTTCCGGCGCTGTTTTTCATTCCACTCAATGCCCTCCGGCAGGCAAGCGGGCTTGATCATTCTATCCGCAACGTCGCAGATAATGAGGCAATCTGTGCCGTTTATTTCATCGCTCTTGACCGGACAAGGCACTGTTTTCATTGAAACGCCTCCATTTTACCCTTTTTGAAAATTTGTGGGGGTCGGCAGCTTTTTAAAAGCTCCCGCGTATCCATAAATCCCAATTCGTTTTCGATCGGTAGCCCTCTATTCTTCTTCGCCGAAAAGATCAGTCTGTCCTGCCGCAGCGCCGTTTGCCTTCGGGAAAGAAATGCCAAGATGATCGTAGGCAAGGCGCGTCGCGCATCTGCCGCGTGAAGTGCGAGCAATAAATCCGATACGGATAAGATACGGCTCGTACACGTCCTCAATTGTCACCGCCTCCTCGCCGATCGTTACGGCAAGCGTTTCAAGACCGACAGGACCGCCGTGATAAAGCTTGATGATGGTTTCGAGCATCCGTCTGTCCACACTGTCAAGACCGAGATGGTCAATCTCAAGCTGAGAGAGTGCGTAAGTCGCGATTTCCTCGTCAATCACGCCCGTTCCCTTCACCTGCGCGAAATCGCGCACGCGCTTCAACAGGCGGTTGGCGATACGGGGCGTTCCGCGGCTGCATGCGGCAATCTTCATCGCGCCCGCGCGGGTAATTTCGTAATTCATAATGCCTGCCGAGCGCTTGACAATCTCGTAAAGCTCCTCAGTCGAATAAAGCTCAAGCTTCAACAGCACGCCGAAACGGTCGCGAAGGGGCTGAGAAAGCTGTCCCGCTCTCGTTGTCGCGCCGATCAGGGTGAATTTCGGAAGTTTCATACGGAAGCTTCTCGCCGCAGGGCCTTTGCCGATGATAATATCAATCTCATAGTCCTCCATCGCAGGATAGAGAACCTCCTCGACGGCGCGCGACATACGGTGAATCTCGTCAATAAAAAGAATATCGTTTTCCGCCATATTGGTGAGAAGCGCCACAAGATCGCCCGGCTTTTCAATCGCAGGGCCGCTCGTCACACGGATGGATACGTTCATTTCGTTAGCGACGATATTCGACAAGGTCGTTTTACCAAGCCCGGGAGGTCCGTACAGAAGAACGTGATCCAAAACATCGCGCCGTCCCTTTGCCGCCTCAATATAGACCGACAGATTTTCCTTGGCGCGAGCCTGACCGATGTATTCGTTTAAAAACTGCGGGCGCAGAGAAAGCTCGCCTCCCTCGTCGCTATCCTCGCCCGTTTCCTCGGGGGCAAGCAGGCGGGAGTCAATTTCAAATTCTTCAAAACTACTCATACGTTCTCCTTACTTCGTCAACTGTTTCAGAGCATATTTGACGAGCGCCTCGCTGTCAAGCGAGGGGTCTGCCTTTTTCAGAGCGTTTGCAATCTCGGCGCGCGAGAAACCAAGCACCGTCAACACCTCAGTCGCTTCGGTAAAGCCCGACGACGATGCCGCAGGCGCGTAGCTTGCGCCTTCGGCAGAATCGCTCTCGCTCTCGCCAAAGAGCGAAAACTTGTCCTTTAATTCAAGTATAACGCGCGCCGCTGTCTTCGTACCGACACCGTTTGCCCGCGCGATCGCTCTTGTATCGCCTGCCGCAATGGCAGCAGCAAGCGTTTTGGGCGTAAAGACTGACAAAATGGCGATCGCCGCCTTCGGACCGATACCCGAAACGGCGGTCAGAAGCTTGTAGGCATCCAGCTCCTCCTCGGAATAAAAACCGTAAAGCTCCATCGCGTCCTCGCGCACGGCGAGATACGCATACAGCTTAACCTCGCTCCCCACCTTACCGCCGATCGAAGCGTGAGTGGTAGCCGATACCGTCAGTTTATAGCCGACGCCGCCGCAATCAATAACCGCAACGCCCGGCGTGCAAAGAGCAAGAATGCCGCGAAAATAATGAAACATCGTAACGCCTCCGTATAAAACAGATTTCCAAACAAAAGCCGATTGCACAAGTCGGAACAACCTGCCGACCGAAACCAAATACAAAACTCAAGGCAGATTGTAAAAATTCTTTAAGATTGAGCCACCCGTATGCGCGTGGCAGATGGCAATGGCGAGCGCATCAGCGGTATCGTCAAGCTTTGGCGCTTTTTCCAGCCCCAAAATCGTCTGCACCATCATCGTCACCTGTTTTTTCTCGGCTTTACCGTAGCCGACGACCGAGCTTTTCACCTGAAGCGGCGTATACTCGTGACAGCGCACGCCTTTTTTCTGCGCTGCAAGCAGGATCACCCCTCTCGCCTCAGCAACCGCGATTGCCGTCGTGGAGTTGGTGTTGAAGAACAGCTCCTCGATCGCCATTTCGTCAGGATGATACTTGTCAATCAGCGCGTTCATTTCGGTAAAGATTATGGAAAGCCGCGCCTCCACAGCGGTATGCGCAGGCGTGGTAATCGCGCCGTAAGCAAGCGTGCGAAAACGCCCTTTGCGATATTCGATCACGCCGTAGCCCACAATGGCAAGCCCCGGGTCGATTCCTAAAATAATCATACCGCTCCCCCTTTTGACGATTGGCGACAAATACCCATAATAACACATAATACAGTATACCATATAATTTTCCTGCCGTCAAGAAGACGTCCCCGAAAAGTCAGCAATTTTTCACATACTTTTTGATTTCTCTTGCAAAAAATCACAAAATATATTACACTTAAGGCAGAAGATCGGACAATATTCCCGATTTACGTACTGTGTAAAGAAAAAAACCATGTCTGATTTTACCGTTGAAAACGGAATTTTAATCAAAGCAAGCGGCGCGCTGAAAAATGCCGTGATTCCCGCATTGCTACGACTGTTACTTCACGCTCCTGAAGCGATAACACGTTAAGCAGGCAGTAAACACCCACTCACAAAAATAATGGCAAAGGCAACAATAAGAAAACAGCAATCGGCGGAACTACTGTAAAATACCCTGCGCGCAACGAAAAGCCTGTCGGATTTCAAAAAATCCGACAGGCTTTTTTATTAACCGTTTATACCGCCAAAATCCGTTTATACCGCCGAAGTTCACATATACCGCCGAAGTTCACACGCGGCGAATGACGAACCAGAGCGCCTCATCGCTCTCTTTGGGCGCATCCTTTTTCACCGAGCCATAAACCGCAAGCGTTTCAAAGCCCGCCTTCTGATAGGCGCGCTCAATCTCATCGGGCGCAAAATACACCTGCCGCTGACTTTCTTCAAGACGGGTATACCGTCCCTTCCCGTCGGGCACGAAAAAGGTCAGACCGAACTCTGAGGCAAGCGGCATCTTCTCCGTATGATTCTGCCACACGCAATAGACCTCGTCCTCATCATAAACGTAGGTCTTGTCCCCGTAAACGTTCAAAAATTTATACGCCGTATTGACGTCGAATACAAATACGCCTTTGGGCGCAATAAAATATTTCAGCCGCGCAAAAACACATTCCAGCTCGTCAGGGCTGTCAAGATAATTCAAGGAATTGAGACAGGAATAGCCACCCTCGACCGTGCCGTAAAGATCAAGCTCGCGCATATCCTGACAGAGATAAAGCGGAAAAACCTCCGCTTCATCGCTTCTGTCGCGCGCCATCATCAGCATATCCGCCGAAAAATCAACGGCAATCATATCGTAACCCGCCTTGGCAAAGGGAACCGTCAAAATCCCGGTACCGCAGGCAAGATCGAGTAGCGTTGCTCCTTTTTCGATGCCGTTTTCCTTGAAAACCGACTCGATCAGATCATAAATACCGTCATAATCGACAGAAGCGTTCAGCCTGTCGTAAAACGGCGCGAGAACGGTGTACATCATCGCCTTATCCTTCCAGACGCTTTAAAAACGCGCGCATATTCTCAATGTTTTCCGAGCGGGAATCGCCCTCCAGAAGATGCGAGAGCATCGCCAGCACCTCACGGCGCACCTCTTTCTTCGCTTCTTCGCCGGAGTCTTCACCAACACCGCGTTTTTTGGCAACAATGCCATAAATCGCGCTGTAAAAACACTTCAATTCTTCCTGCGTCAGCTCGGGGATTCCGTATTCCGCATCTTCCGCATCCTCCGAATCCTCCGAATCCTCCGCAACGTCCCCGATCGCCGACCCGGAAATTTCATCCGAAAAAAGAGTAACGTCCGACGGCTCAACCGTATCGGCGGTATCGGCAATATCAACGGCATCCGTCGACGCGTCGGGGAGCGCCTTATATGTCAGGTCCGCAAAAAAGACCGTATAAAGCCGCGCGGCAATATAAAGCGATGATGCGAAGATCAGAACGGGATAGGCAAGAGAAAGCCCCTCGTCCGTCTTGCCGCCGATCGCCATTGCCAGCTCACCCACCGAATAGGAAAATCCCGCAACAAGCGCAAGGCAAGCGCAGACAGTATAAAGAAAAGGCTTTTCGGCAAACAGAAGCTGATCAATCTCTAAAACAAAATAAAGAAGCAGCAAAACGAGCGTCAATACGCCAAACGACCAACGCGGATTGTTGATATGCATCGTCATGTCGAAATACATACGCAGGGTGTAGAAAACAAAATAACATACGGCGGTAATGCCAAGTCCTGTCAGAATCTTTTTCTGCGCGCGGAAAAAGAAATAACCCGCGGCAAAAAAAGCCGCCAGAAGCGTCATGATATGTAAAGTCGCGGTAAGCGCCATATAGCTTCCGGAGTGCGAATTTAAAAGCGCGGCAAGCTTATTATCCGAGCCGATTGACAAAATCTGAGCAACGACCGTAAATACAAGACAGGCGGCAACGACATACGCGGCAATTCTTGAAAAAAGCGTTTCACCGAGGTGCAGAGAAGCGCGCTCGTCGGCGCTTCCTTTTTTCAGCACGGCAACAAGCACCAATGCGAGAATTACCGTGGGGATCAGGGGCAAAAAGCTTGCTATCTTCAAAAAAACAGCCGTATCCTTTTGCCAAAGACCTTTGGTAAAATCGTAATATTCAAAATAAACGAAAGTGTGCAGAACGGCAGAAAGCGCCGCCAGAACAAGCACACTGAAATATTCATACCGCGAAAGCGATTTATTACTCAAAGAAGTTCCCTCTTTCCTGTACAAATTTAATCCGTATTACACAAATACCTGACGTTCCGATCAATTTTGATGAATCCTCATTTCATACTTGTATTATAATCCTCTTTGACTGCGATTGCAAGCCTTTTTTTCTGTTTTGAGGCGCAAAATATCAAAAACAAAGGAAAAAAGCGAAAAAATGCCGCGAAAACGGCGTGGTTCGCATACCATACGCCAGAGCCATTCAAGACCGGCCGCCTGCATCGCACGGGGCGCACGGGCAATATGCCCCGCATACACGTCGAGACTGCCGCCAAGACAAAGCGCAGGTCTCAAGAGCTGCTCGGAGAGCGCGATCCCCACCTTTTCCTGTAAAGGCGAGCCAAGACAAACGAATATAACGTCAGCGCCGCTCTCTTTGATCTCCCGGGCAACCGTATCAAGCAGAAAATCGTATCCGTGACGGCAATACGCAACACGGAGAGTCGGCAGGCGGGCGAGCAGGCGTGCGCTTGCCGACTCCGCAACCCCCTCTTTTCCGCCGAAAAAGGCAACCGAAAGCCCCTCCTCTGCCATTTTGCGAAGAAGCGACTCACCCAAAGCAACACCCGCAAGCTTGCCATAAGGCAAAGGCGTTCCGAGAAAGCGCGCCGCCAAAACTACGCCGACGCCGTCGGGCAAGATCAACGAAGCCTTACCGAAAAGCGATAAAAGCTCGCTGTCGTGAAAAGCGCGGTGAAGCATCGTGGCGTTTGGCGTAACGACAGGACAGGATTTTTTTTCCTTTGCGGCAGTCAGAATCTTTTCCACTGCCCCCTCGGGCGATACGGTATCAAACCGCACACCCCCAATCGTCACGTAATCGCCCATAACACCGCTTAATCCTTGAATTTTTCCGCTTCGGCAACGGCAAGAGCATCACAGCGCTCGTTATAGGGATGCCCCGCATGCCCTTTCACCCAAACGTATGTAACGGTATGACCTTCAAGCGCCTTAAGAAGCCGTTCCCAGAGATCGACGTTCAACGCCGCCTTGCCGTCGGACTTCTTCCAGCCGCGGCGTTTCCAACCTTCCGCCCAACCCTTTTCGAGCCCATCGATGACGTAACGCGAATCGGACGTAAAGGTGACCTCACAAGGATAACGTAGCGCCTCAAAAGCGGTTATTGCACCGAGAAGCTCCATACGGTTGTTCGTCGTACTTGCTTCACCGCCTGAAAAGACCTTCTCGTAAGCGCCCGCCACAAGAATCGCTCCCCATCCGCCCGGACCGGGATTTCCTTTACACGCGCCGTCGGTATATATATTCACCCTTGTTATTCTTTCAGCCATAAAAACTCCTTTTTGTTATCGTTACGCTGTTACCGTTGCGCTGTTACAACGTATCGCAATACCTTTATTTCTTCAAATTTCATCAGATTTTGGTTCAAATTACACCGCAAACAACATCCGGATGAGCAGGGGCATTTCGTTGCTGCCCCGTTTTGAAAGTTTTTTGGGGCGTGTTTTTTCAAAAAAACGCCGCAAAACCGACCGGAATTTCAAGCCCTGTCAAAAACCTTCAAAAGCTTTCAGACTATATCTTGCTCGTTGCCGTTTCCCTTTGCTTTGATAGTTTTCGGGAGCGTGTTTTTTTCAAAAAACTCCCACAAAAAAGCTGTATACCTCACATCATCCCGTCGGAAACGGCGGCGGCGACGGCGACTCATAAAGTCTTTGCGCGCCCTCATCGGCGTGACAAAAGATCGAACGGCAAGCTACGGGATCAAACGCGCCGCCAAGATACGACGATGCTTTTTCTATGTTGTGCATATTCAACACCTCAACCATCGCGCCGCCAAGACGGTAGCTTTCACCGCAAAGCGTAACAAAAGAAAGCGAAACGTCGCCGTTAAACAGCCGCTTAAGAAGCGGCAAAGCATCCTTCAGGGCAAGATCGGTCGCTACCTCGCTGTACGCCTTGCGAAAGAGCGAAAGCAGTCCGAAGGGCGAGAACGTATAACGCAATTTGTAAAACGCCGCCTCAATTAGCTTTCGCTGAGCGCGCATTCTGCCGTAATCGGCATCGGGATAAGCATTGCGACAGCGCACAAGTCCTTCCGCCGCCGCGCCGTCCAGATGGCAGTCCCCCGCCTCAAGCGAGATTGTTAAACCCTGCGTGGGATCTTCATAAGACAACGCGCGATCAAGTGTCACGTCCACACCGCCGATCGCATCAATCAGCGTACGAAGTCCCGAAAGCGTAAGCGTAGCGTGCGCCGAAACAGAAATGCCAAGTGCACTTTCCAGCTTTTCCGAAAGCGCCCGTCCGCCGGCAAGATACGCGTCTTTGTCGCCGCCGCCCTCATTTTTCACACGGTTACACGCAGCGGCAAAGACTGCATTCAAACGGTTGCCGCTTGCCGTCAGGCTGTCGCGCGGGATCTGTAAAAAGGAAAGTTCATCGTTTTTCATCCGAACGAGCATCATCACGTCCGAGCTATAAGAAGCCTCGTCTACACCGATAAGCAGGAAAATGGGATCATTTCCTTCGTTGTCCGCAACCGTTGGTTGCGTTTCTTCATGTGGATCGGCGAACAAACAAATTGATACCGTAAAAACAAACAAAACGAAGGCGATAAAAAACGCCGTCAGTGAAAGAAAGCGCCGCATAGAAAACTCCTTAGCCGTGATAGCGTCAGTATACCACTGCCAAAGAAAAGTTATACCTCGAAAAAGCTGTCAAAATCGGGTAGTAAACAGCGTGTGCGTGCTGATAAACAGAAGAATGTCACAATCAAGCGTCTGATACGTCGACAAAACCGACAGGATCGCATGTCTTGGCGCGCGCAGATCGACAAGTACGATTTCGCCGTAATCGGCGGCAAGATAGGGAACAAAAGCGCGCGCAAAGGAATCACGGAAAACAATAAGCCGTCTGTTTTCATCAGCCGCTTCATTTTTCAAAATCAGAATGCCGTTTCCCGCCTCACCCCCGAGATACAGATCATACGGATCAGTAAGTGCTGCGCCGTCGCTGTAAAGCGCACGGGACTCCCCGCCCGGCGTTGTGATAGAAAGACCGTCAAAAAACGAGTCGGAAGCCTCAAGGCGCGAAAAAGAGTCGGTAAGATCGAGCGGATACTGAAGCGCAAGCGTACCTCTGGCAGTTATACCTTCCGATACCGAAAGCGCGGCAGTCTGACGAAATCCCATTTTTCCCGAAAGTCTTTCGGCTAACGCGCCGTAGCATTCGGGACGTATGTGAATATCGCCGTAAAAATAATCATCAACCGTCAGAGTGTCACGGCATTCAATCAAAGCGAAATCCCCTTGTGCCGACAGCAGCGCAAGCGCGCGTTTATAATCGGCAGCGTTTTGCGTATAAACGCTTTTATCGGGAATCAGAACGCTGTACGCTCGGGAATTTTGAGACAAACGGGTGCGGTATTCGGACACGACGGCAAGATTGTGCAGGATCAGATTCTCGTCAAAAGCAGGCAATACCTTCTCAAGCCCGTTCCCACAGCGCCGCACGCCATGACTTTCGGGATTTCGGAATAATTCCGAAAAAACGACGGTATGCAGACGGTAAAAGAAGCTTCGACATGGGATAGCATCGGTCAGATATTCCTCAAGACGCGCAACAAACGAACCGTCGGCAATGCCGTCGAGGGTAACCGTTGGCACAGAATAGGAGGCGCGGCGCTCCTCGACGACCGTTTCGGGCGGCGCTACCGTCACAACCCAAATAAAAAACAGCAAAAACACAAGAACAAAGCCAAGAGCGGCGAGTTTATCAAATAATCCGGTCATATCAAAAGCGAAAATAAAGAAAAGGATGCGCGTTCGCCCCAACGAGAAAGGCAAACGACACAATAAGAAGCAAAGGCGTTAAAATCGCTCGCGAGCATGCGCGTTTTCGCGGCGTGGCAAAGATTTTCTGAAGCGCGCAAAGCGGCAACGGCGTTGCGCAAAAAGCAGAAAACAAAAGTAAGACAGCGTAATCCGAAAGCAACGCAAGCGCCGTCACATCAACAAGCGGACTTCCCCCAAACATTGCAAAAAGCTGTGAAAACGCCGACGAAAGCGATTCGGCAGAAAAGAAAACGAAGCCGATCAGAACGAAAAAGAGGGTGTAAAGATTCCCAAGCCCATACGGAAGCTTTAAGCGAAATCCTTTTTCAATACCCAGAAGAAGTCCGTACAAAAGCCCCCAGACAAGAAAAGTAAACGCTGCGCCGTGCCACAGCCCTGTCAGGAGCCAGACGGTAAGAATATTGAAGACCGTCCGCGTTCGGCCCCGACGGTTGCCGCCAAGGGGAATATAGACGTAGCTTTTGAAAAAAGCGGAAAGCGTAATGTGCCAACGCCGCCAGAATTCCCCGATGCTTTTCGCAATATAGGGATAATTAAAATTCTCGGGAAATTCAAACCCGAAAAGCCTGCCAAGACCGCGCGCCATATCGGAATAACCCGAAAAATCAAAATAGATCTGCAACGTAAAGGCGATGGCGGATAGCCAGGCAAGCAATGCCGTCGGGGAATTTTCCGAAAACGACGCGGCAAGAGGCGCAAGAGAATCGGCAAGCACGAGCTTTTTAAAAAGTCCGACGGCAAACAGAAACGCACCGCGCGAAAACTGCGACTTTGAAAACTGCCGCTCACGCAGTGAATGATCGATCTCGCCGTAACGCACGATAGGACCTGCCACAAGCTGCGGGAACAGCGTAAGATAGCATAGAAAAAGCGAAAACTTCGATTGGCAAGACACCTCGCCGCGATAAACGTCAACGGTATAGCTGATCGCCTGAAAGGTATAAAAGCTGATACCGATCGGAAGCGCAGGCGGTGTAAGAGTCACGCCGAAAAGCGAAAGAAAAAACGCGGCGTATTTGTAATAAAAAAGCAACCACAGGTTGACAACCACTGCCAAAATCAAAAAAACGCGCTTATATTTTGGATATTTTACAATCAGAAGCGCTGAAAAATACTGCAAAACCGCTACGAATAAGAGCAGCGGCAGATGCCGCGCATCGCCGACCGTATAAAACAGAAGACTTGTAATCAGCAACCAGGCGTTGCGGAATTTCGGCGGCAAAGCAAGGTACACCGAAAGCGTAATCGGTAAAAAGAGAAAAAGAAAAACGGCAGTGGGAAAGGACAACGCTGAAGCCCCCTTCGGGTTACTCAGCTCTGATGGGCAAGACCCTCAAAATGCGAAAGCATGCGGTCGGCACGGTCAGCATCGCCGTCGAGAACGAGAAATACCGTTTTGCCCTCAACCTTGACGTGCGCCTTTTCAAAGCTCGTACACACGAGCTTGCGGTAATTAATATTATCCTCAACGTCTTGAGCAATTTCACGCGCTGCCTTTTCAGAGCTTACCTTCAGTATACCCAAAAAGAAGGGAATCACACTGTTTGTCGGCTGACAAATTGCCGCCTCCACCATATTTTCGTTTGCGTCAATGAAAAAATGATACTTAAAAGCATCTGATTCGGTCAGTGGCAAAGGATCAACGTAAACCGTCAGCTGTTCGCTTTCAACCGACTGACGCAACAGCTCAAGAAGCTCTGTCGCTGTTTTTTCATCGTAAACGCCCGGCAAAGCCGCGCCGTCATCGGTCGTTACCTCAGCAGTACCGCAGGATACAAGAAGCAGCACCAATGTCATTACCAAAGCCAACAGTCTTTTCATCAGCATTCTCCCAAATTATCGTATTTGAAATCCGAAGCGCAAAATTTCAATGTCAGATTTTTGATTGATTGGGAAAACTTTTCAAAAAATTTTCCCAATCCCTTGCAAAAACCGTCAATCTCTATCTTTCATTATCCTATTTCCCATTTATTTTAAAAGTTTTTGGGGGTGTGGAGGCTTTTTTCAAAAAACCGCAAAATACCATTTTGCGCCCGGGATTTCTTTTTAGTATTCTACCATAACAATAATAACATAACAATAATAAAATGTAAAGCAAAACCGTCTTTTTTCTTGATTTCTTTTTTAATTCGTGCTATAATCAAGACAGAAATGGGATTTTCCTTTGAAACGCGAGGTAACGATGAAAAAAAACGAGCTTTGCATCCTGACAATTGAAGACGTTAACAACCGCGGCTACGGCGTAGCGCGCGCCGAGGACGGCAGAGTTGTATTTACGGCAAATGCCGTTACAGGCGAGGTTATTGAAGCGCGCTATATCAAAATCGCCAAGGATTACGCCGTCGCAAAAAAAGAAAAAACCCTTACAGAAAGCGCCTTCCGCATTCCCTGCGACTGCGATACTTTTCCTGCCTGCGGCGGATGTACATACCGTCATCTTTCTTACGGTTACGAACGGAAACTCAAAGAAAACTACGTCAGAAACGCCTTTAAAAAGGCAGGTGTCACGATCGCCGTCGCACCCTGTGCCTACGGTAAGGAAGCGAGCTACCGCAACAAGATCGAAACACCCCTGACGAGCGATTATAAGGTCGGCTTTTACGCCGCCAAAACCCACCGTGTGATTGCATCGAACAACTGCAAGCTCGAAAATCCCGCCTTATCCCCCATTCTGGACACGATAACGGCATGGCTTTCGGAGCATCGCATCACCATCTACGACGAGGCTGTCGGCATAGGACTTTTGCGGCATATTTATCTGCGTGTCGGCGAAAAATCGGGCGAGATATCGCTCACGCTTGTCATCAACGGCAAAACGCTCCCGAATACCGAAAGTTTCGTCAGAACCATCCGCGAACAGCACGAAAACGTCGTTTCAATCCTGCTTTCACATAACGAAGAAAATACCAACGTCATTCTCGGAAAAACCTCAACGCTCCTATATGGCAAGGATGAGATTGAAGACACCCTCTGCACGCTCAGATTTCGCCTGTCACACCGCTCATTTTATCAGGTCAACGGCAATATGGCTGAAAAACTTTATCAAAAAGCGGCAGAGCTTGCCGAACTGAAGGACTCCGACACCCTCGTTGACCTTTTCTGCGGCGTCGGTACGATCGGACTGTTTATGCTGAAGGAATATGGCGCAAAGCGCCTGATCGGTGTCGAAATCATTCCCGAGGCTGTGGAAAACGCCAAGCGCAACGCTGAATTAAACGGCATCGAAAACGCCTCCTTCCTCTGCGGCAATGCCAACCGTACCGAGCTGGATGCCGCCGACGTGATCGTGGTTGACCCCCCGCGCAAAGGCTGTGAGGAATCGCTGCTCGCCCGCATCGCCGGGATCAACCCCCGAAAGCTTATCTATATATCCTGTAACCCCGACACCCTCGCAAGAGATGTCGCAATACTCCGAAAATACGGCTTTACGGCGGATACGGTCTATCCGTTTGATCTGTTTCCGAGAACGGGACACGTTGAAGCTATCGTTTGTCTTTGCAAACAATAGCCTCAACCGTGAAATGCAACCTTGCAATTGCACGAATTGGCTTCGACGCATTGAGGTTACAATTCATTTCACAGAACGCGCGAGAAATCGTGCTACGGGCTTTTGCAAACATCAATCATGATGCGGGCTTGCAAGCATCAACTCATGACGTCACCGCCGCCAAGTCATCAATTACTTTTACGAAAGGACTTTAACAATGAACACATACACCTATACAGGTAACTATAACAATATCGAAGTGCAAGAAATTCTTTCAGAAGAAGGCATTTTAAACGGTCCGTATGGTGCGTTACATTTTAAACGCTGTGTGGATGGATTTGCTGTATATAACACCGCCTTTCCGGGGAGCGGTTTTGTCAGTACGCCAACCGATGCCAATATTGCATATCCGTCTTTTATAAACGGTGTTCCGGTAACTGAAATTCATCAATTGATTAAAATAAACGGGGCTGATCCAATAGCCATTGAGGGCAGAAAGGTAAAGAGAGTATTTCTGTCTATAGCTCGCAGGTCGCTTAAGGATGAAATGAGTCAGGATAATTCTTTGGCTGATTTTTTCGTATTAATGCTTGACGGAAAAGAACGCGCCGAAAAAGAAAGCAAGCCTCTTGAAATAGCAATTGATTTCTATAATGAAAATAATGCGGTTGAACACTGTGAAATACGCTGCGACGAGAAATGCATCATTACCGGCATATCCGCCAAATATCTGGAAATAACTTCCCCCGCTGTTATTTTAAAAGGGAAAGCGTATGAATTCCTTGAACGAATTAAATTCACAGGGCGTGTTTATCCATATACATACCGCGACCGGTATGGAGAGGGACAAGATACCGACTATTTTGCAAATATAAAAAGTCTGAGATCTGTTGAAGGCTCGTTACACGGAAATGTTTGTTGGAGTTTTAAAGAATGTACTTCGCTTGAACAAGTTCATTTGGCAAACGGTATTCTGAAAATTCCGCCATACGCATTTAACAACTGTTCTTCCATAACGGATTTATACATACCCGATACCGTTTCTGAAATGGGAGAATACGCTTTTGCCGGATGTACAAAATTAGCACGCATTCACTTGCCTTCCGATATTAAAAAGATTTCAAAAGGTCTTTTCAAAAACTGCAGCTCGCTTACGAAATGTTATCTTTCCGATAACATTGAAGAAATTGAAGACGAAGCTTTTATGGGTTGTACCGCGCTTAGAAAACCATGGATTCCCAAAGGCATAAAAAGGATTGGAGAGACTGCATTTTCCACCTGAACGAATTACAAACGGTACTGTTGTTTGTTTTTCAAGCCATAGTTTCAAAAACTTCATTTATCCTTACGGACAAGTGAAGTTCGTTACGTAAGTGAAATTTTACCTGACGGGAAAGCAGATCAATTTACCGTAAATAAAGCAACCGAGGTACGCTATGAACGCAAAAGAATTTTTCGCAAAGTTAACCGAAGGCTCGCTTCATACGGGCAGAACCTGCGACGTTTTAAAAGCGGGCGATGAAGAAAAAGAAATCAAAAAAGTCGCCTTTACAATGATGGCGACGGTTGAGATTATCAGACAAGCGCTCGCGTGGGGCGCAGACGTTCTCATTACCCACGAGCCGACCTTTTATAACCACTACGACAACGAAACGAAAGGCACCGTTGCCATCGAAAAGCGCAAGCTCATCGAAAAATCGGGACTGATCCTCTACCGCTATCACGACTGTATGCACGGCCGCGAAACCGACCAGATCACCGACGGCGTTTTAAAAGAACTCGGCATATCGGGCAAGCTGTCCCATACGCCCTATTTCGCATCCTACGTCTTCATTCCGGACACGCCGATCTCTGCTCTTGAATTTGCCAAACGCGGTGAAAAGCTCCTCGGCGTTCCCCATATCCGTATCGCAGGCGACCGTAACCACCCCGCGCAAAAGATTGCCGCCTGTTTCGGTACACCCGGCGGTGTTTTCGACCTTCTGCGCGACGACAGTATCGAAATGGTCGTCACAGGCGAGGCTTGTGAATGGACACTCGCCGAATACGCGCGTGACGCCGCAGCCCTCGGTCATAAAAAAGCTCTCGTTGTCATGGGACACATCGGCTCGGAAAAAGGCGGTATGCGCTATCTTGCAAATCGCGTAGCACGCGAAAACCCCGACCTCGAAATCCGCTACTTCGAATGCGGCGAGGTCTACACCTATACCGACAGCGAATAAACCTGCTCTCATTTCAAGCAATCTGAAATTGAACTTTCATTCAATAGTTTTTTCAATTTATCCAAATCCGTGAGGTTATTATGACGAAAATTCTTACCTTCAGTTATGACGACGGTGTAACACAAGACGTGCGCCTGATCGAGCTTTTGAACCGCTACGGCATGAAAGCAACCTTTAATCTCAACTCCGACCTTTTAGGTCTGCCCGGAACTCTCATCCGCGCAGGTCGCCCGATTGATCACATCAAAGTAAACCCTGCCGACGTAAGAGCAATCTACCAAGGCCACGAGGTCGCCGCGCACACCAAAACGCATCCCTTTCTGCCTGCGATGAACGACGATGCCGCCATCATCCGCGAGGTTGAAGACGACCGCCTGAAGCTGTCCGAGCTTTGCGGCTATGAGGTTGTCGGTTTTGCCTACCCCGGCGGCGGCAAAAATTATGACAGCCGCGTGGCAGAGCTTATCCGAAATCACACAGGCATCCGCTATGCCCGCACGATCGAGTCCTGCGGCAGCTTCAAACCGCAGAAAAAACTATATGAATTCAAGCCAACGGCATTCCATCTCGATAGCCGCCTTGACGGTCTCGATAGCCTTTTCAAGCTCGGCGAGGAATTTCTATCGCTGAAAACCGAGGAAAAAAGCATCTTTTATATCTGGGGGCACTCCTACGAATTTGACATGCATAACACATGGGATCGCTTCGAGGAATTTCTCAAAATGATGGCAAACCGCCCCGATATTCAATACCTTACCAATAAAGAAGCATTATGATAAGGAGTGATCACTATGACAGCACCCTATCTTCTCACCCTCTCGGCAGAGGCAGACCGCGCGCGCACCGCGCCTTATCTTGAGGCGCTTGCCGAGGTCTATCCCGCCTGTCACCTTGCCTTCCCGATACGCGACCCCCTTGCCGCCGGCATCACCGACAAAGTAGAAAACGCCACCGCAGCCATTCTGTTCATCACCGCAAACGCCTTGACCGACGCGCTTTTACGCGCATCGGTTAACCACCTGCTTCACACGGACATTCCCCTGCTTATCTCTTATCTTGACGAGATCACGCTCCCCGCAGGACTGCAATTCCAGCTCTCGCTTTGCCCCGTTTTCTATCCCAACCGCCACGAAACGCTCGCCTCGGCAATTGAAACTCTGAAAAACGCCCCTTATATCAAAAAGGCGTTTTCCGTGTAACCGACTCCTGTACCGATCAGCTTTTATCGAGACGATACCCTTTCACCGACAATCAACCCGTGTCATACCAACAAAAAAACTGTCTTGAAAACCAAGACAGTTTTTTATATTGTAAAAATTACAGAACCTTCGAGAGAAAATCCTTCAGACGCTCATTCTTGGGGTGCTTGAAGACTTCCTCGGGCGTGCCTTCTTCGGCGATCACACCCTCATCCATAAACATAACGCGGGTAGCAACCTCACGGGCAAAGCCCATTTCATGCGTTACAATAACCATCGTCATACCGTCATCGGCAAGCTCCTTCATAAGCTGTAAGACTTCACCGACCATTTCCGGGTCAAGCGCCGAGGTAGGCTCGTCGAAAAGCATATAACGAGGTTCCATACAAAGCGCGCGCACAATAGCGATACGCTGTCTTTGACCGCCCGAAAGCTTCTGCGGATATTCCTCAGCTTTATCGAGAAGACCGATACGCGCAAGCAGCTTCGTTGCCATTTCGGTTGCCTCCTCCTTTGTCTTGATACCAAGACCGACGGGAGCAGCGATCAGATTATTCATTACGTTCATGTTGTTAAAAAGATTGACGTTCTGGAACACCATGCCCATATTGCGACGGGCAATATTAATATCGACGTAATTATCCTTCACGATCGTTTTGAGAGCCTTACGGTATGCACTGCCCTCATAACGCTTCAGAAGATCGTCCCGGCGAATACGCGCATACACCTCATCACGAATCTCTTGCTCGTTTTTATCGGGATTTTCTGCCATCGCCTTGCCAAAAAGGCTGATGAAGGTCTTAGAGGCTTCAATTACCTCACGGTGCAGATAAGGATCAGGGGGTGTCACCAGCTTGCCCTCCAACCACACTTCACCGTAAGTCGGCTCTTCCAGAAGGTTCATGCAGCGCAGAAGCGTCGACTTGCCGCTGCCCGAAGGCCCGATGATAACGACCTTCTCGCCGCTTTTGATCTCTGTCGACACGCCTTTCAGAACCGAAAGCGATTTAAAATTCTTATAGACATTCTTAATTTCGATCACCGACGCGCAACCTCCTTTCGACAAGCTTCACAAGTCCCGTAACGACAAGCACAATGACAAGATAGCAGACCGCAAGAACGATATAGGGAACGATATATTCATAAGTGGAATTGGCAATGTTCTGGAAAGATTTGGTAATATCCACGACGGCAATAAAACTAACGACCGAGGTTTCCTTCAAAAGCGTAATAAATTCATTACCGAGTGTCGGAATCACATTCTTGACTGCCTGCGGCAGAACGATTTTCATCATCGTACGACCGTAACCGAAGCCGAGCGCGCGACCCGCCTCTGTCTGTCCCTTATCGACAGACAAAATACCGCCGCGCATAATTTCGGATACGTATGCGCCCGAATTCAGACCGAATGCAATAATTGCCTCGATGACCGAGGATATGATCACACCGAATGCAGGAAAAATAACAAAGTGAATCAGAAGAAGCTGTACGACCATCGGCGTACCGCGAAAAATCGCGACGTAAACGTCAGTCACGCACGAAAGAACACGGATATACCATTTCTTTTGCGGCAAGATCTTGGTGGTCGCCAGAAGGCAGCCGATCACAAGACCAATAAGCAAACCAAACACCGCTATGTAAGCGGTGTTCAGTAAGCCTTTTAATACAGTTTTATATCCCTCCAGCGTAATCAGCTGGCGGTAAAACGATTCCCAGGCAGCCATCTATTACTTGTTAGTGCTTGCGGCAATCATAATTGCGGGCTGCTTATCAATGATAACGGCATCAATAACACCGTTAGCAAGGTCAAGAACAGCAAGCGCGCCGGTGGTGTAGCCCTTGGTAGTGAGGTTGGTAAAGCCATCGTAACCGAAATCAACGTCACCGTTCGAGAACATAAAGCCGGTCGTACCGTTCTGCGTACCGACGGTAAAGCTCTTGGTCTGTTCTTCGAGCTTTGCAATCACGTCTTCAGCGCTCTTGCAATCTGCAAATACCGTATCGTTTTCACGAACAACGAGAACCTGTGCGGATTCATAATATTCAGTCGTGAAATCAACAGACTTCATTCTTTCCTCGTTAACCGTCATACCCGCCATACCGATGTCAGCCATGCCCTCTTTAACCGAAGTGATAACCGAGTCAAAGTCCATATCGTGAATGTAAAGCGTCTTGTCGAGCTTTTCAGCAAGGAGCGATGCGATCTTCATATCAACGCCCGAAAGCTTGTTGCCTTCATAATATTCAAAAGGCGGGAAATAAGCGTTCGTCGCAACAACAAGATAGTTTGCTCTGTCGTCGCCCGTGGGAACGGAGGATACAGGGTTTTCATACGTGAAGGTAGCCGTACCGTCAAAGAAGGAGTTGATGATGTTATCAAGCTCGCCGTTTTCCTTAAGCTCAGCAAGAAGCTCGTTAGCGGCAGTCTCAAGCGTATCATTTTCCTTAGCAATGGCAAAAGCATACTTTTCAGCAGTAAGCTCATACTCGGTAAATACCTTTACGTTGCTCTTTTCCGAGCCGCAGGATGCCAATGCGCATACCGAAACGGCAAGCATGGTAAGACAAAGCAGAACAGCAATAATCTTTTTCATAATTCTATTTCCTTTCAAAATAAAAAATCGCTCCGCGGCGGTCTTTTGCCGTGGACATTTATTGTAACACTGTTTTATGCGCTTTGTCAAGAGTATTTTACAAAATAGCCGAATAATTTTCAATATTTCAGCTCTTTTTGAATTTTTATGCAAAAATATATGCATGATGCATAAGTCTGCCTTACAAACGTGGATAATTCTCTCAGATCCGTCAAAAATTTTGTTACGGGTTTTTGAAGATATTTATAAAATAAGGAAGAACATTCCGTAAAGTTATATTGACAAAATGCATACGATACGATATAATATATGATTGAAAACGTGCGGTCATCCTTCTGTTTCACGACAAAGAGCATGCCGCCTAAATCACGAAACATTACGCTAAATTATCATACTATGGAAAGGTTATTTGAGCGATGTTATTTTCACTCCCCGGGGTACATGTTCCCCATAGAAAACACACGAAAAGCGCTGAACGTATGCCTGCACCGCAAAGTGTCACGCTGCCCACGTCGATGCATATCGGCAAACCCGCGCGCGTTACCGTCAAGGCAGGCGATCCCGTTTTTATCGGCACGCTTGTTGCCGAACAGGACGGCATGATCTCTTCCCCCGTCTACGCCACCGTATCGGGTAAGGTCAAAAAAGTTTACGATATGATCTTGACAAACGGCGCAAAAGCGCCTGCCGTCGTTATCGAATCGGATGGGCTGATGGCGAAGGACCCCGCAATCGTTCCGCCTGCCATCACAAGCCGTGAGGATCTCATTGAAGCCATCAGAAAAAGCGGTATCGTCGGTCTCGGCGGTGCAGGCTTTCCCACCTACGTTAAATTCAACGCCGATCCCGCAAAGGCGGAGACACTCGTAATCAACGGCGCAGAATGCGAACCGTATATCACGAGCGACACCGTCACTATGACCGGGCGTACCGGCGATATCAAGCTTGCCCTTGAAGCTTTCAGAAGGTATCTTGGCATTGAACGGATCATCATCGGCATTGAAAACAACAAACCCGATGCCATCGCTTCCATGAAAGCAATGGCAGACGAGCTTGGCGGCGTTGAAATCAAGGTACTGCCCTCGCTCTATCCGCAGGGTGGCGAAAAGGTACTTGTCTATCACACCACGGGCAAAATCATTCCCGAAGGCAAGCTTCCCCTTGACGTCGGCTGTATCGTTGTCAACGTCACGACGGTCGCGGCAATCGGCGACTATCTCAAGACCGGTATGCCCCTCGTTGAAAAGTGCATAACGGTAGACGGCGGCGCGGTAAGAACTCCCAAAAACGTGATTGTTCCGATCGGTACGGCAATGTCGGAAGTTTTCGCCTTCTGCGGCGGCTTCGGAAAAGAGCCTGCCAAGCTGATTTACGGCGGTCCTATGATGGGTATTACCGTCAATTCCGATACCGCTCCCATTTTAAAAAACACCAACGCCATTCTCGCGCTGACCGAGCGCGAAGCACGACTTCCCAAAACAACCGCCTGCATCCGTTGCGGCGCTTGCACCAACCACTGCCCCTTCGGACTTGCTCCCGCCGCGCTCTCAAAAGCGTATGAGAACAAGGATGCCGAAGCACTCAAAGCACTGAAAGTCAATCTCTGTATGGAATGCGGCTCTTGCGCCTTCGTTTGCCCTGCCAACCGTCCGCTCGTACAGCAAAATAAGCTCGGCAAGGCATTTCTGCGCGAGCATCAAGCAAAGGAGGCGAGCAAATCGTGAGCAACCTGCACGTTTCGGTATCCCCCCATATTCATTCGGGACGGTCGACACAGAGCATTATGCGCGACGTTCTGATCGCCCTTTCGCCCGCCGCCATCGCAGGTGTTTTCCTGTTCGGCTGGCGCGCACTTCTCGTTATGCTGCTTGCTACCGCTTCGTCGGTCAGCTTTGAAGCGCTTTACAACCTTATCGTTAAAAAGGAACAAACGGTAAACGATCTTTCCGCCGCCGTAACGGGACTTCTTCTCGGTATGAATCTCCCCGCGACAATCCCCTTCTGGCAAGTCATTATCGGCTCGCTGTTTGCCATCATCGTTGTGAAATGTCTTTTCGGTGGTCTTGGCTGTAACATCGTCAATCCTGCCGTCACGGCGCGCGTCTTTATGCTCGTATCCTTTGGCTCAATGACGACAACCGTTATGCCGATCGGCGTTGACACTACCGCCTCGGCAACACCCCTGCCCACGCTTTCGGCAGGCGGCGAGGTCACGCTCACCGATCTGCTTCTCGGCAACGTCGGCGGCGCGATCGGCGAAACCTGTAAGATTGCCCTTATTCTCGGCTTTGTCTACTTACTCATCCGCCGCGTGATCACATGGCACACGCCCATCGTCTTCATCGGCTCGGTTTTCCTGCTTTCCTTCCTCTTTAACGGATTTGATGCTTATAACGCGCTTCTTTTGACACTCTCGGGCAGCGTGTTCCTCGGCGCAATCTTTATGGCAACCGACTACGTCACCTCGCCCGTCACCCCTTGGGGGCGCGTGATCTTCGGTTTTGGCGCGGCGCTCATCACGGTTATGATCCGCTTCTTCGGCAGCTATCCTGAAGGCGTGTCCTACGGCATTCTCTTTATGAACATTCTTCATCCTTATATCAACGTATGGACGAAGCACAAGCGCTTCGGGGAGGTTAAAGCATGAATAAGGCTGCCAAAAACATCCTCGCGCTTTCGCTGATTTCGGCAATCGTTGCCGTTTTAATGGCGATCACCAACTATATCACCGCACCCATCATTGAAAAAAATCAGAATCAGACGCAAAACGCGGCGCTTCTTATCGTTATGCCCGATGCCACGAGCTTTGAAGAACTTGATCTTTCAAGCTACGAATTACCCAAAACCGTCAAGACCGCCTATCAGGCAGACAACGGCGGTTACGTTCTGAAGCTCTCGACCACAGGCTTTGCCGCCGATCTGATCATTCTCTGCGGCGTTGATGCAAACGGCGCAATTACCGGCACTACCTGCCTTGAAAGCAAGGAAACGCTTGGCTATGAAAAAACCTACGGCGATAACTTCAAGGGACTTTCCCTTGACGGCATCGACAGCGTTGACACCGTTGCCAACGCCACCAAGACCACTGCGGCATATCGCGCCGCCTTGAAGGATGCAGTCAACGCCGTTACCGTTCTGAAGGGCGGCTCGGTCGATCTGCGCGACGAGGAAACCATCCTCCGTGACAACATGACCGCGCTTTTCCCCGCCTCCGAGGGTAAATTCACCCGCATGTTTATCAGCGAAGTTCTCGACGGCGTAAAAGCGGTCTACACCGCCGACAACGGCGCGGGACACGTCTTCCTCATAGGTGACAAAATGTTTGCGCTCACCGGGGAGGGCGAAGTACTCGGGGATGCCGACGAAAACGAAAAAACGCTCGTTACAGGCTTCGGCGCACTGCTTGCCGCATCCAAGGTAACCGAACTTGATATTACAGCGCTTGATCTGCCTAAAACCGTCAAAAAAGTAGAAATAACCGAAAGCGGAAACTATATCTTCACGGTCAACGCAAACGGCTACGCAAGCGACAAACCGTATATGGGCAATACACCGATCGTCATCCGTCTTTCGATGACGAAGGACGGCAAGATCCTCGACTGCGACACCGTTTCGCACAAGGAAAGCGCAGGCTACGGTGCCGATTGCGAAAAAGATGCCTTTACCGATCAGTTCATCGGCAAGACCGGCGAAAACTACCGCGAGATCGACGGCATTTCGGGCGCAACAACGACCACAAACGGCTATCTTACCGGTATCAAACGCGCTTACGAAGCGCTCTCTATTCTGAACGGAGGTGACGGACAGTGAAAAAGAACTCCTCTCTTTCGCTCATTATCAAAGGACTTCTCTTTGAAAACCCCGTATTCATCCTCATTCTCGGTACTTGTCCCACCCTTGCCACCACGACGAGCGTCAAAGGCGCGGTCAGTATGGGACTTGCCGCCATGGCAGTCCTCATCTGCTCCAACATCGTAATTTCAGCGCTCCGTAAACTCATTCCCGACACCGTACGCATTCCCTGTTATATCATCGTGATCGCAGGCTTCGTTACCGTCGTGGAAATGCTCATCCACGCCTATCTGCCCGATATTTACGACCTGCTCGGCGTTTACCTTGCGTTAATTACCGTAAACTGCATCATTCTCGGACGCGCCGAAATGTTTGCAGGCAAAAACCCGGTAGGCAAGAGCGCGCTTGACGGCATCGGTATGGGACTTGGCTTCACCGCCGCTCTCTTTATGATCTCAACCGTACGCGAGATCTTCGGCGCAGCTTCCTTCTGGGGTATCGCCATTCCCTTCCTTGAAAACTACAAGATCTCGGTGCTGGTACAAGCGCCCGGCGGTATGATGGTCTACGGCTTTATGATCGCGCTCGTTTACGTCATCACACGCGGTAAAGGCCCTAAGAAAAAATCTTTTTCCTGCGCGGGCTGTCCCTCCGCTTCTCTTTGTCACACCGCAGGCAAAGCCTGCGAAGCTACGGAACAGGAGGTAGCCGACAATGCTTAAAACACTTTGTATCATTCTCTTTTCTTCGGTACTCGTCAACAACTACGTACTGAGCCGCTTCCTCGGCATCTGCCCCTTCCTCGGCGCATCCAAAAAATTCGATCAGGCGTCCGGCATGGGCATTTCGGTTACGGTAGTTATGCTCATTGCAACGGCTGTGACCTGGCCGATTCAGACCTATATCCTTGACAATTTCGGTCTTTCGTATATGCAGACGATCGTCTTCATCCTCGTCATTGCCGCACTCGTGCAGATGATCGAAATTTTCCTTCAGAAATCCATTCCATCGCTTTACAAAAGCCTTGGCGTATATCTGCCGCTCATTACCACCAACTGCGCCGTACTCGGCGTAACGATCAACAATATGACCGACGGCTACACCTTCATCGAATCCATGGTATCATCCCTCGGTGTCGGTCTTGGCTTTCTCTTGGCAATGATCCTCTTTGCCGGCGTTCGCTCGCGCATTGAGGAAACCAGGATTCCCGCGCCCTTTAAAGGTCTTGCCGCAACGCTGATTGCCGCATCCTTTATTTCCCTTGCCTTCTCAGGCTTTGCGGGAATCGTCGATAACCTTTTCAAATAAGGAGGACAATATGGGAACTGCTATTCTCATTGCATTCATCGTAGTTACTGCGGTGGGACTGATCGCCGCCGTCCTCTTGTCCCTCGTTTCCCGCTTTTTCGGTATCGAAAAAGACGAACGCATATCGAAGCTTCGCGAATGTCTGCCGGGCGTCAACTGCGGCGCTTGCGGCTATAAAGGCTGTGACGACTACGCCGTAGCGCTTGCCGAAGGCAAAGCTGCTCCGAATCTCTGCGTACCGGGCGCTAAGAACGTTGCCGAAGAACTTGCAAACATTCTCGGCGTTAAAGCCGACGCTCCCAAGGACGTGGTCGCCTTCGTTCACTGCAACGGACACTGCGATGCCGTAAAAATTGACTTCACCTACGACGGCATTCCGACCTGCACCGCCGCAAACACAGTCTACGGCGGTCCGAACTTCTGCAAATTCGGCTGTCTTGGCTTTGGCGACTGCGCCAAAGCTTGCCCCAACGATGCCATCTGCATTGAGGACGGCATCGCTCACATCGACACTTCGCTTTGTATCGGCTGCGGCATTTGTAAAAACACCTGTCCGAAAGGCATCATTTCGATGCTCCCGCAGGAAGCGCGTACCGTTGTAATGTGCAGTAGCCGCGACAAGGGCGGAGATGCCCGCAAAGCGTGCGATAACGCCTGTATTGCCTGCCGCAAGTGCGAAAAGAACTGTCCTGTCGGCGCAATCAGAGTCATTGACAACTGCGCTGTCATCGACTACTCTCTCTGCACCTTCTGCGGACAGTGCGCCGAGGTCTGCCCCACCCACTGCATCAAAAACGTATACTTCCCCGATCTTGGCGAACCGGTATGACCGGGATGCCAAAAAACATTAAGCGGCGAAACGATATTCTTCTCGTCGCGACTCTGCTTCTTGTCGCAGCTCTGGGACTTCTTTTCGTTTTTCTCTTTCGTACCGAAGGCGCGTACTGCATCATTACGCAAAACGGCAAAGAGATCGACAGACTGTCCTTATCGGAAGATAAGACCGTCACCTATCCGACCGAAAGCGGCGACGGCTACAATACCGTCACCGTCAAAGACGGTCGCATATCGGTATCGGCGGCAAGCTGTCCCGATAAAGTCTGCGTAAGAAGTAATACCGTGAAATATCACGGTCAAACGATTGTTTGTCTGCCCAACGGCTTCGTCGTAACGGTATACGGCGACGATGGTGAGCTTGACATAATCGTGTGAAAGATGGATATACTATGAGCGAAAAAACGAAAAAATTAACTTTTTTAGCACTTTCCGTAACGCTTGCCCTGATTTTGTCCTATCTCGAAGCTCTGCTCCCCCCCATCGTTGCCACAGTCCCGGGCATCAAGCCGGGACTGTCCAATCTCGTCGTCATCTGTCTGCTTTACCGCTACGGCACAAAAGAAGCGGCAACGGTTTCTTTCCTTCGCCTTCTTGCCGTTTTTCTGCTGTTTGGCAATCCGCTGATGAGCATCTACTCACTGGCAGGCGCGACACTCAGTCTGACCGCGATGGCGATTTTGAAAAAGACGGCTCTCTTTTCCACCGTCGGCGTTTCAGTCGTCGGAGCTGTCATTCACAATCTCGGGCAGATCCTTGTGGCAATCTTTCTTTTCGACTCCCTTGAGATCGGCTATTATATGCTGATTTTAACAGTAACGGGAACAATTGCAGGCACGTTCATCGGACTTACCGCGGCGCGTTTACACACACGACTCGAAAAACTACTCAAATAACAAAATAATCAGGAGATTATCATGAAAAAAATTGTATCTGTTGCACTCATTCTCGTAATGACATTCACTCTCGTTGCCCTCACCGCTTGCGGCGGCAAGGAAACCGACACCCGTCTTGGTCTTGGCGTAGTTTATACCGCTTCCGCTACCACCGATTTTGAAGCAGGCGACGGCGAAGACGTTAACGACAAGAACGGCACTACTACCGCAGCTTACACCGTTTGCGCTCTTACCATTGACAAGGACGGCAAGATCACTGCCTGTAAATTTGATGCTTTTGACGCAACGCTGGAATACAACGGCGCAGGCGAAGGCATTGTATCAAATCTCACCGGTAAATATGCGCTCGGCAATGACTACGGTATGAAGGCTTGGGGTGGCGCAACGCTTGAATGGTTTGAACAGGCCGACAAGCTCGCTTCTGTTCTCGTCGGCAAGACCGGGGCCGACATCAAAGGTCTCGTACTTGACACCGGCTACGGTTCCTCCGACGTGATCACAGCAGGCTGCACCATCACGATTTCCGACTTCATCGAGGCTGCCGAGGCTGCTTATACCGCTGCTGAAGCCGCTACTGCTATCGAAGGCGAAGGCGTAACCCTCACCGTTACCAGCACCAAAAACATCGTTAACGCTACGGCTGACGCAAACGGCACCGCTACCGTTACCACCGTATTTGAAGCTGCCTGCGGCAACGAAAAGGCAACCGCTTCCTACACTGCTACCACCGGCTTTACTGCCGCAGGCGTTGCAGCAAACGAAACGGTTACCGTTACCAAGAACTGATTGAGCGCGGATTTTTGAAATCCGTTAGCACTTCTCTCTCCTCTGCTCACGCAGAGGAGAGAATGACAAAACTTTATCTTCGTTTTTTCGTTTTAATTTTATCGCTTTGTCTGATCCTTCCCTTAACCTCTTGCGGCGGATTTTCAAAGCGTCTCGAAAAGTATACCGCTTACACACTTGACTACTTTGATACTGTCATCACTCTTATCGGATATGCACCCGATGAAGAAACCTTCCACGAGGTAAAAAATGAAATCTTCACGCTCCTTCGCGAGTATCATGAGCTATTCTCGATCTACGATAGCGCAGAAGACGTCAACAACCTGAAAAAGCTGAATGACGAGCGCAGTATTCAGGCATCTGAAAAACTCGTCGACTTTCTTATCTACGGCAAGGATGTCTATCACAAAACCAACGGTCGCACCAATATCGCAATGGGTGCCGTTCTATCGCTCTGGCATAAAGCGCGCGAGGCGGGAGAGCTTGATCCCGTCAATGCCCGTCTGCCGAATGCCGAAGCCTTACGCGAGGCGGCAATGCACTGCGATATCAATTCTCTTGTGATTGATGAAACCACAATGACGGTAAGCCTTACCGATGAAAAAGCATCTCTCGACGTCGGCGCGCTCGGAAAAGGCTACGCCGTTGAAATGATTGCAGAAACGATGGAAGCCAAAGGAATTTCAGGCTATCTCATCAATGCAGGCGGTAACGTCCGCGGGATCGGGCTTCGAGGCGACGGCACTCCGTGGCGCGTAGGCATTGAAAACCCAAACGGCGAAGATTTTCTCGCCGAGCTTTCGATCGTCAGCGAATCGCTCGTCACAAGCGGCTCGTATATGCGTTACTACTATGTAGACGGTAAAGCCTACCACCACATCATTTCGCCCGACACCTTAATGCCGAGCGAGGGTATCGTTTCTCTGTCGGTATTATCCGATAATTCCGCCGAGGCCGACGCACTTTCCACCGCACTTTTCACTCTTTCCTATGAAGATGGCGTAAAACTTCTTCAAAACTTCCCCGAGGTCGAGGTCCTGTGGCTTCTTGACAACGGCGAGATCAGAATGACCGACGGTTTTCCCAACGAAGCAAAACAATGACAATTGACAAAACCCCTATATTTCGATCGAAAATATAGGGGTTTTTGCTATAAAATTTCAATAACCGATGCGCAAAAATATTCATGTCAGGAAATTTTTAAAAAAGCTTTTCTGAAAAAACCTTAAGCCTTGTCTGAAACCCATTCAAAAGCTTTCGGACTGCATGGGTTCGGCATCATTTTCACCCTGTTTCAAACGTTTTTGGAGGCATGAGGACTTTTTCCAAAAAGCACCCATGAAGAAACGCCCGCGAAAAAAGCTCCCGCGTACTCTCACTCAACTATGCCCTTTTCCACAAGATGCGCAAAAAGCGCCTCACACCCGCGATAAATGTCGTTATAGGCAGTATCGAATCGGTCGGTATACCACGGATCGGCAACGTCACCGCCGCCCGCAAAATCGAGCAGCTTTTTCACCTTATAACTATCCTCTTTTCCGAAAATACGTGCCATATTCAGCATATTCACGCGATCCATACCGATAAAAAGATCGTATTTCCCGTAATCGTCCCTTATAAGCTGTATCGCGCGGTGAGCGGGACACGGAATACCGTGAAGGGAAAGCTCCCGGCGCGCATCAGGATGCACGGGATTGCCCATACCGCCGATGATCTCCTCGCGGCTCGTCGCACGGGAGTCGATCAGAAAATGCTTTTCCATTCCCTTTTCCTTCACAATTGCCTTCATCACCGCCTCCGCCATCGGCGATCGGCAGATATTGCCGTGACAAACAAACACCAGCTTAAACATACGAAATCCTCTTTCTCTTTTTTTGACAGTATACCACAAAAGAAAGAAAAATGCAAGAAGCCGGCTTCGATAGCGTCTGCTTTTGCCTAAAATCACGTCCTCCCCCTTGCAAAACGTGCGTAAATATGCTATCATAAAATATCAGAAAAAATATATCCGATCTCAACCGTTACATTACGTAACAAAACCAAAGATAAAGAAATGAGTGATACTATGTCGTATACTGCGGGTACAATTGACGTTGCCGTCATCGGTGCGGGGCACGCGGGCATTGAAGCGGCGCTGGCAGCCGCGCGGCTCGGGCTTGACACCGTTATTTTCACCACCAATCTCGATGCGGTGGGCAATATGCCCTGCAATCCCTCGATTGGCGGTACGGGCAAGGGGCATCTCGTCTTCGAGATCGACGCTCTCGGCGGCGAAATGGGGTATGCTGCCGATCAGGTAGCGCTCCAATCGCGCACCTTAAACCTCGGCAAAGGCCCTGCCGTCCATTCCAAGCGCGTACAGGCAGACCGCATCCTCTACCGAAGCTACATGAAAAAGGTGATGGAAAACACCAAAAACCTCACCCTCCGTCAAGCCGAGATCGTGGATATCCGCTTTGAAGAAGCAAACGGCATCAAACGCGTCAAAAGCGTTGTGACCGCGCTTGGCGCAGAATGGAGCTGCAAAGCGGTCATCATTGCGGCAGGCACGTTTTTGTCTTCACGCACCGTCACGGGTGAGGCGATCTGTGACTCGGGCCCCGATGCCATGCTTTCGGCAAAAAGCCTTTCCGATGCCCTTCGCCGCGAAGGCATTTTGCTCCTTCGCTTTAAAACAGGCACACCGCCCCGCATCCACGCCGACAGCATTGATTACAGCATGCTCGAACGTCAGGACGGCGAAAAAACCGTCACGCCCTTCTCAGCGCGCACGAAAGCACAAGCCTTCGTCACGGGCGATCAGCTTCCCTGCTACATCGCCTACACGAATGAAGAAACTCATGCCATCATCCGCGAAAATATCGACCGCTCTCCCTTATATTCCGGTGTGATTCAGGGTGTCGGACCGCGCTACTGTCCCTCCATCGAGGACAAAGTAATGCGCTTTGCCGACAAGCCCCGCCATCAGCTTTTCGTCGAGCCCTGCGGCGCCGACACGAAGGAAATCTATCTGCAAGGCTTCTCGTCCTCGCTTCCCGAAGACGTACAAATCAGAATGCTCCATTCTGTCAAGGGCTTTGAAAACGCCGTGACGATGCGCTCAGCCTATGCCATCGAATACGACTGCGCCGATCCTTTACAGCTTCGCGCCACTCTTGAGTTCAAAGATTACAAAGGTCTCTACGGCGCAGGACAGTTCAACGGCTCGTCCGGCTACGAGGAAGCCGCCGCGCAGGGACTTGTGGCAGGCATCAACGCTTCTCTTGCCATCAAAGGTGAAGCGCCGATGATCCTTCCCCGAAACTCCTCGTATATCGGCACGCTGATCGACGACCTCGTAACGAAAGGAACAAACGAGCCTTACCGCATTATGACCTCGCGTTCGGAATACCGCCTTTTGCTCCGCCAGGATAATGCCGATGCGCGCCTGACGCCTATCGGCTACCGTGTCGGACTCATCGACGGCGAACGCTTTGCTGCTTATGAATCAAAGCAACGGCATATTGCCGACGAGATCGCCCGCTGCGAGCGCACCTTTCTCTCACCGAGCGAAAAGCTAAACGAAATTATGGCAGAAAACGGTCTTCCTGCCGTCACGACGGGTATCTCGCTTGCCGAGCTTTTACGCCGTCCTGCCTTAACCTACGACAAATTGACCGCCGTCGATATCGACCGCCCCGACCTCACCTACGCCGAGCGCTACGCCTCTGAAGTTGCCATCAAATACGAGGGCTATATCAAACGCCAGCTTGCCGAGGTCAAGCGCCGTGAAAAACTTGACGAAACGGCGATCCCCGAAAACTTCGATTACGATGCCATTCCCTCACTTCGCATCGAGGCACGGCAGAAGCTGAAGGCGATCCGTCCCATGAATATCGGCGCGGCATCGCGCATTTCGGGCGTTTCCCCCGCCGATATTTCGGTGCTTCTCATTTATCTTACGAAATAAGGATTCCGGAACGATGACTGAACTGATCAAATCATTATTTACCGAATACGGCATGGCAAAATACGCCGACAAAGCGGATGCCTTTGCCGTTCTGCTTGCCGAGCTTCTGCGCGTGAACGCAAGCATGAATCTGACCGCCATCACCGATGAACGCAGTGTGATCATCCGCCATTTTATCGACTCCTTAACCGTCGCGGACGATATTCCCGAAGGGGCAAGCGTAATCGACGTCGGTTGCGGCGGCGGCTTTCCTACCCTGCCGCTTGCCATTGCGCGCCCCGATCTTACCATCACCGCCCTCGATTCCACCGCCAAAAAGCTGACGTTCGTTGACCGAATGGCACAAATGCTCGCGCTGAACGTAAAAACCCTCCCAAAACGTGCCGAGGAAATTCCCGAATGCCGCGAAAAATATGACGTATGCGTATCGCGCGCCGTTGCCCGACTGCATCTTCTGACCGAGCTTTGTCTGCCGCAGGTCAAGGTTGGCGGTAAATTCATTGCCATGAAAGCGCAAAATGGCGAGGAGGAGCTGAAAGAAGCACTCGGCGGTATCGAAAAACTCGGCGGCAAAATCGCCAAAACCGCCGCCTTCACCCTTGCCGATGCCGGCGAACGCTATCTCATCACTCTTGACAAAATCGCCCCTACTCCGACAGCCTACCCCCGCTCTTGGGGTAAGATCAAGAAAAAGCCTTTAACTTGAGAAACTCTTCAAAAACTTTCAGACCAAAAAAAGAATTTTTTGTTCGATTACCTTTTGCACCCCTGAAATAACCCCATACACTTGATCTTCTGCACTTGATCTTCGCGTTTTCGGGTGCTATACTATATATACGATGCAAAGGAGCGTTAAAAAATGAGTATTTTTCATATCGAAGATAACGTTTTAAAGTACTACTACGGCTACGGCCACTATTATTGGAATGCGCCGAGCTTTCGTCAGGCAACTATTCGCAAGGAAGGTGTCGACGAGGTCATACCCAACGAGGTTACCGTGATTGCTAATGGCGCATTTCAGGACGCATGCTATCTGAAATCACTTACGTTTCCCGATACGGTGACCGAAATCGGTGCACGTGCTTTCTCACATTGCGATATGCTGAAAAACATCGTCCTTCCCAAGGGGCTGAAGCAGATCGGAGATGCCGCATTTTCCTGCTGTTCTTCGCTCACCGAGATCGTCATTCCGGAAGGTGTCGAGGAGCTGGGTAATCACACCTTTGAGCATTGCTCCTCGCTCACGAAGATCGTTCTCCCTGCCTCGCTCAAGCATCTTGGCGCAAGCTGCTTCGAAAATTGTAAGTCTCTGACCGAAATCGTTATCCCGAAGGGCGTCACGGTGATAGAAGCAAACACCTTTTCCCAATGCTACGCCCTTCAGAGCGTTACGATTGAGGGTGAGATCACCGAAATCGGCGAAAAAGCGTTCGGTTACATCCACGCGCCCGTGATCCGACTGCCCGAGAGTCTTACGCGCATCGGAAATAACGCCTTTATCGGCAATTCTCAGCTTTGCGAGATCAATCTGCCGCAGAGTGTTTCAGAAATCGGCGAGTGTGCGTTTGAGTTATGCAAAAGCTTGAAGACGCTCACCCTGCCAAGTGGGCTCAAAACGATCGGGAAAGATGCATTCAACCGTTGTGAATCACTCACGAAGGTGACGGTTCCCGATACGATCACAACGATTGGTGTAGGCGCTTTTTCCTCCTGCCCCGCTCTGACTACCGTTCACTTACCCAAAACACTGCAAATGATCGACACAAATACCTTTGCCAACTGCGAAGCGCTTTGTGAGATCGACCTGCCGAATGGCGTTACGTCGATCGGCTGGCGTGCCTTTTACGGATGCAATAACCTCATCTCAGTAAGCCTGCCCGATAGCGTTACCGAGCTTGGCGGCTACGCCTTCAGCTGTTGTACCAAGCTTTCCTCCATCCGTCTTTCTCAAAATCTTGAGACGATCGGCGCGCACGCGTTTGAAGACTGTCCGTCGCTTACCGCGTGCATCATTCCCGAAAGCGTAAAAACGATCGGGGTCAGAATATTTGAGAGTTGCACCTCGCTTTCTCGCATCACGGTGAATGCAAGACTTGAAGCCCTGCCAAACGGAGTATTCTGCGATCTGCCTGCGCTCAAAGAGATGGTATTGCCGCCAACACTTTTGTACCTTGAGTCATACACCTTTGTCAACTGTCCCTCCCTTGTCTCTCTTCGCCTGCCCGAAAGCCTGAAGATCATCAACCGCGAGGCATTTGTTGACTGTGTCGGCTTAACCGAGCTTATCATAGGCAGTAACGTCACTGCAGACCCTGAGGCGTTCAAGGGATGTGTGAATTTCAAAAAACCGAAAACGCTCGCCGTTTCAGGCATCCTGTCGGCGTTTGATAACACGCTCAACCTTCCGTTTGCCGAGCTTCCCGTTGAAGTCAGATCCTGCTACCGCTTCACCGATACTACCAAAGGCATCGAGGTGGAGGGCGTCGGCTTCTTCGCCCCCTCGCCCTGTACCGAGTCCGAATGGAAAACGCTGATTACGGCATCAAATACCTGGTGCTGTGAGAAAACCTCGATCTATCAAAGGCGTTATGATGACGAATGCGGTTATGACGAGGATGATGAATCAATCAGTTGTTTCAATCTTTATCCCAATCAATGTCTTTTGAAGGACGGTAAGGTGATCGGATTTGTTCACGAGGGCTACGTACTGCTCCCCCAGGCAAAGCCTATCACCACAAGCTACTCCAGCGCCGATAACTCGCAGGATTCTCATTGGGCAAACACCGAGACAACCGAAACAACGATCGTCCTTAAAAAACGCCCATAATGATGCCGCTTAAAACAACATACCCAATAAAAAAAACGCTTTAACCGTAACGGTTAAAGCGTTTTTGTGTTATTCATTAATCTTTCTTATTTCTGAAGAAAGGCTTTCTGCCGCCGCGATTGCCGTGATCGCCCTCACCTCTGGGCTCTCTGGGCTGTCTCGGAGGTCTGCCTGCTTCCTCATCGGAAAGCTTGGGAAGAAGCGCCTTTGCAGAAAGGTTGTATCTGCCCTTTTCGTCGATACCGAGGAACTTAACGGTCAGCATATCGCCTTCGTTAACAACGTCCTCAACCTTTTCCACAAACTTGTTGGAAAGATCTTTAATGTGGCACATACCTTCCTTACCGGGAGCAAACTCAACGAATGCGCCGATCGGGATGATACGGGTAACCTTACCGGTGTAAACCGCGCCTTCTTCAGGTTCGAAGCAGATCGCGTCGATCATTGCCTTTGCCGCAAGACCGCCGTCACGGTTCACTGCCGCGATATAGATCGTGCCGTCTTCCTCGATGTCGATCTTCGCGCCGGTGTCAGCGCAGATCTTCTGAATCACTTCGCCACCCTTACCGATAACCTCACGGATCTTGTCGGTCTTGATGTGCATCGTGATCATCTTGGGCGCATATTCGTTTACGTCCTCACGAGGAGCGGGGATCGCCTTGAGGATAACCTCGTCGATGATATAATCTCTGCCCTTGTGGGTAACGGCAAGCGCTTCCTTGATAATCTCAGGGGTAAGAC
>CAZMAF010000004.1:0-46713 GCA_964564225.1 uncultured Lachnospiraceae bacterium | reverse complement strand
CCTGTTCCGAAGGTTTTTGAGGGGGGTATACTGTATTACAACTTCCGAATTATCGTGAGAGCTTTTTGAAAAAAGTCCACATCACCGCAAAAACTTTCGGACTGCGCTTTTACAGCATTATTCTCACCCTGTTCCGAAGGTTTTTGAAGGGGTTATACTGTATTACAACTTCCGAATTATCGTGAGAGCTTTTTGAAAAAAGCCCACACCACCGCAAAAACTTTCGGACTGCGCTTTTACAATATTATTCTCACCCCGTTCCGAAGGTTTTTGAGGGGGTTATACTGTATTACAACTTCCGAATTATCGTGAGAGCTTTTTGAAAAAAGTCCACATCACCGCAAAAACTTTCGGACTGCGCTTTTACAATATCATTCTCACCCCGTTCCGAAGGTTTTTGAGGGGGGTACGGGGGAACTTTTTTTCAAAAAGTTCCCCCGAAAAAACCATAAGAAAAAAGCTATCTCAAACGAACGTGAGATAGCTTTTTTCATACAATTCAAATTAAGATTCAAGCTTCATATCGCCGTCCTTGATCCAGCCGATTTTGCGAAGAAGCTCAGACACACCGAGCGATATTGCGCCGGGCAGAATAACGTGAACGAGAAGTATTTCCAAAAGAACAATATACCAGCTCTTTGCAGCTATTGACGTACCGACACCCGCAGTCATCACGGCAAATGCGTTAATCTGCCCCACGAGTCCCGACGTTCCCATGCCCGCACCGATGTTATTATTCACCATACCGAACAACGCCGATGAAATCGGTCCGACCACGGCAGAGGCAACGGTAGGCGCGATCCAGATACGCGGATTTTTTACGATATTGGGCATCTGAAGCATCGACGTGCCAATGCCCTGCGAAACGAGTCCGCCCACGCCGTTTTCGCGAAAGGATGAGACGGCAAAACCCACCATCTGCGCCGAACAGCCCGCAGCAGCAGCTGCGGCGGCAAGCGCAAGCCCATAGTTCGACTCCGCGCCTGCAAAAACCACGACGCCGATCGCGGCGGAAGAAATGGGAAGCGTGAGCGCAAGTCCCATCACGACAGCAACAAGAACGCCCATCAAAAACGGCTGGCGCTCAGTACTCCAACCAACGAATAAGCTGACGGCGCTCGTTACCGCAGCAATCGGTCTGCCCAAAAGCAGTCCTGCCAAAGAGCCGGACAAAACGGTCGTAATCGGCGTTACGAGAATATCGACTCGAGTTTTTCCCGACACAAGATGCCCGACAGCAATACCGACCGTCGAGGCAACAAAAGCATTTAAAGGATCACCCGGCTTTCCTGCCGAGATCGACGCCAGGGCTGAAAGACTGCCCTCGGCAAGGGCAAGAATATCAGAGGCAAATGCGCCGATAAACCCGCAAGCGCCCGCCGCCACCGTCACAAGAGGCGACTCCTTGAATTTATACGCAATACCTACGCCGATACCCACACCCATCAGCGTTTTTGCAAGACTTGCCACAGCATTCAGAAGACTTGCCAAAAACGTCGGTTTCAAAAATCCGATCGCCGCAATCTGTCCGAGAATCGTACCGACGATCAGTGTTGCAAACAAACCGAGAGCCATACCCGAAAGGCCGTCAATAAAAATCAATCGCATTACCTTTTTCATCTGTTCCTTAATCTTTGACATCATAAAATCTCCTTTGTTATTTTTTTAACATTATGCCGGAACGCCAAGTGGAGCTGTTCCCCAAGGGCACAGCTCCACATTGATTCATATTTAAAACAAGGCGCGAAAGCCTTTACCGACAATATCGCTGGTATCAGTAAGAACGAGAAATGCATGCTCGTCAATACGCTTGACCTCATCACGCACGATCTTTGCCTGATGGGGATTCATAACCACGAGAAGAATATGCTTCGTCTCATGCGTATAGACGCCGACGCCCTTCCACATCGTAGCGCCGCGATGAATGACCTTGTTGATGTATTCGCCTACTTCTTCGGGATATGTGGTAATAATAATGCAATATTTTGAACGGTTCATGCTCAGGTTAACGCGGTCAACAATCAAGCTCTTCATAAACAGACCGAGCGCCGACAAAAAGCCAATTTCCATACCGTAGGTAAAGGAAATAAGCATAATGAAAAAATCCACACAAAGAAGTGCTTTGCCACTTTCAATACGGCTGTATTTTTTCAAAATCATCGCGATAATATCCGTACCGCCACCCGAGCCGTTATAATAAAAGACGATCGCCGCGCCGATAGCCGGAAACAGCACCGAAAGCACAAGCTCTAAAACGAGATTACCCGTCAGAGGATACCGGCTCTGTCCTTCGGCAAGTCCCACCGTACCGAGATATTCAATCAAAACCGCAAAAAGCGAAAATAAAATGCTGGTATAAACGGTCTTGAATCCAAAATCTCTGCCAAGAAAAGCAAAGCCGACAAGCAAGAGCAATACGTTCAGAATCAAAACAAGAGTAGCGGTCGTCAGCCACGAAGGAAGAAACGGGGAAAGGATGATTGAAAGACCGGTCACTCCGCCCATAACGAACAGATTGGGAACAGCGAAAATATACAGACCAAGAGCCATAAAAATCGTGCCGATCGAAATCATTGCGTATTCTTTCAGAATATGCAGAATGTTCCGACGGGTTTCCACGAGGCGATTCTTGTCCATCCGATACGCTCCTCTCTTTGCGAAAAATGATCCTGCTTTGTTCTCATTATAACACCATTCAAAGAAATGTCAAGTATCCAAATGAGAAATAATAACCCGAAAGAAAAGAAAAAAAGAAAAAAATTTTTCTTTTTTCTTTACATTTATTTCGTTTTATAGTATAATAAAAGAGTATAATAAATTCAAAGCCGAGACAGGAGTCGCCTATGCCGGAACTGCTTGCCCCTGCGGGAAATTTTGAAAAATTAAAAACCGCGCTTCGCTACGGTGCAGATGCCGTCTATCTTTCAGGAAAGACGTTTGGCATGCGCTCTGCCGCAGCAAATTTTACGTCGGAAGAACTGCGCGAAGCGATCGCCTACACGCACGAAAAAGGCAAAAAAGCCTATCTCACCGTCAATGTCACACCCCATACCGATGAGTATGAAGCGCTTACTGACTATTTGCAGAATATTTCCAATTCAGGCATTGATGCTTTGATTGTTGCCGACGTCGGCGTTGCTTCTCTTGCCAAAAAACTCGTCCCCCATATCCCGCTGCATATTTCCACGCAAGCAGGCTGTGTCAGCCACGCCGATTGCCTGTTCTGGTATGAATTTGGCGCAAGCCGTGTGGTGCTTGCACGCGAGCTTTCCTTTGCAGAGATCAGAAAGATCCGCGAAAAAGTACCAAAAGAGCTGGAGCTTGAAGCCTTTATCCACGGTTCAATGTGCGTTTCCTTCAGCGGCAGATGCCTTCTGTCGCAGTATATGGTCGATCGCGATGCCAATCGCGGAGAATGCGCGCAACCCTGCCGTTGGGACTATCAGATCTACGAGATCGCCGAGATCAAACGCGACGGCATGCGTATGGAGCTATCGCAGGACGAACGCGGCAGTTACATTATGGCAAGCCGTGATATGTGTATGATCGAGCATATTCCCGCGCTGATGCAGTCGGGCATCACCTCCTTCAAAATCGAAGGCAGAATGAAAAGCGCCTACTACGCCGCCGTTACGACCAACTGCTACCGCATGGCAATCAATGCTTACGAAACAGATCCCGAAAGCTACGCCTTCGACAAACAGCTCATCACCGAGCTTGAAAGTGTCAACCACCGCGAGTATTGCACGGGATATTTCTTCGACCATCCCATGAAAAACCCCCAACTCGTCACGAAAGGCGGCTATCTTGCCGAAAAGGCATATCTCGCCTATGCTCTGTCGTATGATGAAAAAACAGAGCTTGCCACCTTCGTTCAACGCAATAAATTCACAAAAGGAAGCCGCGTTGAGCTACTGACGCCCGGCAAGGTCGGCGTTCCCTTCACCGTCGAAGCCTTATATAACGAAGCGGGCGAGGAAATCGACTCCGTTCCCCACCCCTATATGACCTTTACCATGAAAACCCCATTCGCCGTCAAGGAAGGCGATATACTCCGTATGGGCGAAGGCTGATAAAAAACGACGGGAAACCAATATATATTTCACAGTTAAAGGAGGAAGGACAGCGTGTCTCCGTGGATCTATTATACCGCAGGCGGCTATCTACCCCTCTCTCTTGTTACGGTCTGCCTTCTGAGCAAAAAGCTCGCTTTCAAAAAGAGCGCCATCGTCGGCATACTCCCTGCCCTCGTCAGCGCGCTGATCTCATACGCTGTAACGCTCTGCGGCATATTCACATACGGCATTCCCCAAGCGCTTATTCTCTTTGCCTTGACCCAACCGACACCCCTGACCGCCTTTTCAGTCTACGCGATCCTGCGCACACGCCGTCACCGCGAGCTGCTCGCCCTATATAAAGAGCAAAAAAAAGCAGAGCGCCCCGCCATCGTCACCACCGTGAAAATGCGCCGCGCGCTGAAAGGCTTCTCAGTCAGATCTCCGCTTCCCATCGAATCACAGCATGAAATCGTCATTTTGTTAAAAAACAAGACCGATCCCCAAACCATCAAAAAATTCTATAACTGCCGCGAAAGCGATCTTCGTGCCATCGAACGCGCCTTTGATGCTTACGCTCAAAAAACCTCGCCTGCTCCCATCGGTGAGAATTATGAAGTCCTCCCCGAACAGCGCGAGTTTCTCTTGCGCCTGATGCTCACCGCAACACCTTCGGGACTCGGACTCAGCGAAGGACTGCTTTGGGACGAAAAAAGCATCGCCATGCTGATCGGAAAAGCAAGCGGAAAAATCCCCTCGTACGACAGCATTTACCGATTTCTCAACGCCTGCGGCATTCTGTTAAACGAAGAACATTACGCCTTTAGCGAAACCCCCGAAGCAAAGCTGTGGGAAAGAACGCAATACGAAAAGATCCGTTTATCCGCCCTCGAAACCAATGCCGCTCTCGTCTGGATTTACGCGCTCCGTGTCAAAGCGTTTCCCTATACGGCGCTCATTGCCGTAAGTCCCGACAATCCAATGCTCTACGGCATTTACAAGGAAAACAGCGGTCTTGGCGACTTTTTAAACAAGCTCGGCTCAAATCGTATGTACGCCGTCCTTACCTTCAAAACAACAGATTTCAAAAAATTCACCGCTCCGCCCCCGAATATCACACTGTTCACACACGGTGAACGCTCGGATATTCCCGATACCTGATACTTATGTCCGAAACGATCTACGCCTTTGATTTTGCCATTCTCGATTGGCTGAACGAAAACCTCGCACATCCTTTGCTTGACAGATTTTTTGCCCTCATCACCTTTCTCGGCGATGCAGGTTGGTTCTGGATCGTCCTCACCGCAATCTTCTTGCTATTCAAAAAAACCCGACGTATCGGCATTTCGATGGCGATCTCGCTTGTATTTTCACTGCTCGTTACCAATATCACATTGAAGCCTCTCGTCAACAGACCCCGCCCTTATGCACTGCGCGAGGTAAAACTCCGCATCGAGCCGCCGCACGACGCTTCCTTTCCGTCAGGACACAGCTCAGCATCTTTCGCTGCCGCTTTTTCCCTTTTTTTACAGGACAAAAAGAAGGGGATTCCCGCTCTCGTTCTGGCAACGCTCATTGCCTTTTCCCGTCTTTATTTTTACCTGCATTTTTTCACTGACGTACTCGGCGGTATACTCGTCGGATGCCTCGGCGCTCTGGCGGCGCACTGCCTGACACCCTACGTTATGAAATTTTTTAATTACCTGAAGGTAAGATTGATAAAATAAAAAAATTTAAATTTTCAAACAAAGGAGATGATCTTATGAATGCCCGCCGCACGATTGTCGTCGCCAAAATCAAGGAAGCGCTTTCCTCGGTCCTTCCCGTCGCCGCAATCGTAGCGCTTCTCTGTTTTGTCGCCATTCCCATTTCTGCAGGAACGTTTTTATCATTTCTTACAGGAACAGCGCTTCTCGTCATCGGTATGGGACTGTTCTCACTCGGCGCTGAAACCTCTATGGAAAAAATGGGTGAATACGTCGGCGTACAAATGACACGCTCAAAAAAAATCTTCCACATCATTCTGCTATCCTTCCTCGTCGGTGTGATGATCACGGTATCCGAACCCGATCTGTCAGTCCTTGCCGATCAGGTTTCCTCGGTTGATCGCTATCTTCTCATTTGCGCGGTCGGACTCGGCGTCGGTATCTTTTTGGTGCTGGCGATGCTCCGTATCGTATTCGGGATCAAGCTTTCCTATCTCTTGCTTATTTCCTACGCCATCGTGTTCGCGCTTCTTCCCTTTGTCCCGACGAATTTTATTCCCCTCGCCTTTGACTCAGGCGGTGTCACAACAGGGCCTATGACCGTACCCTTTATTATGGCGCTCGGTGTCGGCGCGGCTTCGATCCGTTCCGATAAAAACGCAGAAGCCGATGCGTTCGGTCTTGTCGCGCTTTCTTCGGTCGGTCCGATCCTCGCCGTTATGCTCATCGGCGTAATCGCTCAACCCGACAACGCCATCTGGACCATGCAAACTCCCGCCGTCGAATCGACCACAGACCTTACAAGCTTTTTCCTTTCGACCATTCCGCACAAACTCGGCGAGGTCGCCATCGCGCTTTTACCAATCATCGTCTTCTTTTTAATCTATCAGCTCATCGCGCAGCCTTTACCGAAAAGCTCGATTTATAAAATTCTTATCGGCGCACTCTATACCTATATCGGTCTTGTCCTCTTTTTGACAGGCGCATCCTGCGGCTTTATGCAGACCGGCTACGATCTTGGCGCTAAAATTGCGGGAAGCAAGCTTCCCTTTCTTGTTGTTCCGATCGGATGCCTCGTCGGTTTCTATACCGTAAAAGCCGAGCCTGCCGTTATTCTTCTCGAAAAACAAGTCGAAGACGTTACCTCGGGAGCAATTCCGCGAAAAATGCTTTCTCTTTCACTCTCGCTCGGTGTCTCCGCCGCGGTCGGGCTGGCTATGCTTCGTGCGCTGACGGGTATTCCGATCCTCTGGTTTATCATTCCCCTCTACGCCATCGCATTGGGACTGACCTTTGTTTCGCCAAACATCTTTACTTCAATCGCCTTTGACTCGGGCGGTGTAGCCTCAGGTCCGATGACCGCCACCTTCCTTCTGCCTCTTGCGGCAGGCGTGTGTGACGGTGTCGGCGGCACGATTATGACCGATGCTTTCGGTATCGTTGCCATGGTCGCCGTAACCCCCCTCGTTGCCATTCAGATTCTCGGTGTCGTCTATAAGCTCCGCCTGAAGAAAGCGTCGAAGCAGGAAACGACCTCCGAAGACATCATCGAGCTTTAACGCCCCATAAGATTGGAGATTTCAGTATGAAAGATTTAAACTTAATGATTACCATCATCCGACGTCAGGACGATGAAGAATTTACCGCATTTTTTAATAAATACGGTCAACCGCCTGCCGCCTCACTGCACGCAAAGGGCGCGGCAAAATCCAAAACACTCTCTCTGCTCGGCATTGAAGAAAGCGAAAAAACCGTTTTCCTCTCGCTCGTCAGCGGAGAAACTGCCAAAACACTCTTAAAAGGACTCACCCGAGAACTTTACCTCAATATGCCCGACCGTGGTATCGCCATCACCTGCCCTCTATCCTCCATCGGTGCCAATGCACTCACAGCACTCGTTCACGGAGAGATCAACGAAAAGGAAGGAACTGAAATGAATACCGAAAAAGAATTAATTGTCATTATTGCCAACCGAAGCGCTACCGACCTCGTCATTGATGCCGCGCGCGAAGGCGGCGCCGTGGGCGGCACCGTCATCAACGCCAAAGGAACTGCCTCGGCAGGAACTGCCACCTTTATGGGCATTACCATTGCTGCCGAAAAGGAAGTCATCCTCATCGTTGCCAAAAAAGAAGATCGCACACCCATTATGCGCTCGGTCGTTCAGCATGCCGGTATGAACACCCCTGCCGAATCGGTCGTCTTCGCCCTTCCCATCTCAGATGCGGCAGGCTTCCGCAATTTTGAAGACGTGACAAACGAATAAATTACCCGTGGGGACTTTTTTCAAAAAGTCCCCACCCCTTAAAACTTCAGAACACGTAAAAATACAATGACACGTCCACACAACGAAAACCCTCAACGCTTCAGCGGGATCTCCTTAACGGACAATCACGCTGAACGATGTTTGCCCTTGCGGGCAAGTGATGACGGCTTCGCCTTGTGACGTTCACTGCGTGAATGATGTTGTGCCTTCGGCACAGTGGGCAAACGTCACATCACTGAAAAACTTGGCAAGCAATATCATGATGCGAAGCATAACATCACTTTTGCGATAGCAAAAACATCACTGACAGAAAAAGAGAGAACATTTCGGATTTCCCGATTTGTTCTCTCTTTCTGTTTGTAACAGGGGTTTGGGCTTAGCCCATAATCACGTTTGACCGGTTAAATGCGACGTTTGCGCTTGGCTCAAAGTGTAACTCCTTCGCTAAGGACATCACCCATTGCGCGTTGAGGATTTTTATGTACTCAAATTCTTTCTTCAATATACGGGGTAAGTACCGATAAATTTTTAAGCAATGCTACCTCGTCATCAGGGATCGTCACACCAAATTCTTCTTCAATTACCATGAGAATTTCAACAACGTCAAGGGAATCAGCGCCAAGATCGTCCACAACGTCGGTATCATCAGCAATTTCAGAAGGATCAATGCGAAGCTGTGTGGCAATGATCTCTTTGAGCTTTTCGTTAGTTGTCATAAAACCTCCGTTCGTTCAAAGAACCGTTAAGCTCTTTTCACTGTTTCTTCACCTTATATTATACTGAAAAAATCTGACTTGTCAAGTGAAATTTACTATTTGTGGAAAAGATTGTGAAAATTTTCACCAATTGTAGACAATTGCGCCTTGATTTTACTATTAATAAACAAACCGCGAGCCAAAAAAGAAAAATACTGCCCACGAATCCGTGGGCAGTACCAAATAATCCTTTTTTCCGAATTAGTCGGAAATATAAGAGAGAAGCGCCATCGTGCGAGCTCTCTTGATAGCAACAGCGAGATCGCGCTGATGCTTAGCGCAAGTACCGGTAACTCTCTTGGGAAGAATCTTAGCGCGCTCGGAGATGAATTTGCGAAGCTTTGCAGTTTCCTTGTAATCAATCTCGGTTACGTTTTCAACGCAGAACTGGCAAACCTTCTTCTTTTTGCGATTCACACCGTTCTGACGGAATGCAGGCTTTGCGGCAGGAGCAGCAGAAGCAGCAGGAGCAGCGGCAGGAGCGGTGGTGGTAACTTCCTTTTCGTTTTCCATATCTATCGTATCCTTTCTTATAAGTTCGTTTAACCGATCGCCAATCAGAAGGGCAGATCGTCGTCGTTCGTCATTTCCTCGAAGTGAGGAGCGCCGGCATCCGACGAGAAGCCGGGCGTCTGATAGCTACCGGGGGTATAGGAGGAGCCGCTCGCAGGGTTTTCACCCTTCGAGTCAACAAAGCTCGCCTCGTCAACAACAACCTCGGTAACATAACGCTTCTGACCCTGCTGGTCAGTCCAAGTGCGTGTCTGGAGCGTACCCACAACGCAGATCGAACTACCCTTGCGGAAGAAGCGGGTGATAAATTCGGCCTGCTGACGCCATGCAACACAGTTAATAAAATCTGCCTGCTGCTGACCTTCGTTGGCCTTCGCCATGCGGCGATTTACGGCAATCGAAAACGACGTAACCGCAATACCGCTCTGCGTGGTCTTCAATTCGGGATCAGCAGTCATACGACCGCCAAGAATGACTTTGTTAAAATTAAAGTTAGCCATTATAGTACGTCCCTTCTTTTGTTACTTACGCTTCCTTCTTGATAACGATGGAGCGCATAATACCTTCATTGAGCGTGAAGGATCTTTCGAGCTTTGCAGGGAATTCTGCGTTGCTCTTGAAGGTTACGAGAACATAGTAACCCTCGCTCTTGTAGTCGATCTCGTAAGCGAGCTTACGCTTGCCCCATTCGTTCACTTCGATGATTTCGCCGTTATCGGTAATTCTCTTGATATACTTTTCAACAAGAGCCTTTACTGCGTCTTCGCCGAGCGTTACGTCAACTACGAAAAGAGTTTCGTACTTCTGCATCTTTTCCATAATCGTTTACACCTCCCTATGGACTATTGACCGCAGAACTATTGGTTTTTCCTGCGGTAGAGAGATTGAGGAGAGCATAAAAGCGCTCTGCCCCATCTTCAGCTTTTCTATTATACATAAAACTTCCACGCTTGTCAAGAGTTTTTTAACTTTTTCTTGAAATTTCAATAAAAGCGTGCTATACTGTAAAAAAGAATACCTACAAACAGAAAGGGCTTACCGATGAAGCTATCTCAAAAACAAAAACGTCTTTTAGCGCTCGCTTTGGTGCTTATCGCCTTCACAGTGCTTGCTTTGCTGAATACAGTCGATTTTTCAAAAACCCCAGAAATCACCACCAATGCGCCCTATGCGCCCGACACTCTCCCGCCCGACAGCTTTTATCCGACATCCGATGGCGATCTTTCAAAAGAAACGGAATATCTCACCAAAGACTTAACCCCCTCCTATACGACACGTAACGGTCTTACCGAGGACCTTGCCACCGCCGCCGACTATCCCTATACCGACTTCTTCAAAGCCTATTTTGCGGCACTGCAAAATGGCGATTCCGAGGCGCTGAACAACCTTCACAGCGAAGTCTATTTCCGCAATCACACGCCCTACACCGCGTTTTCAAAGCAGTATCTTTACGACGTCACAATCAGCTACTTTGATCAGGCTACGATTGAAAAAGCCGACAGTGCCGAAGATCAGATATATATTGGCAGACAGCTCACCTATTTTGAAGTCACCTACCGTATTTATAAAAATGACGGCAGCTTCCGCCGCGACATCGTGGACGATATGGCGATCACACAAATCTTCACCTTGCTTTTAGAAAAAGACGGATCGAACCCAAAGCTCAACTCCATATCCTATTGGAACACCAACACGACACCCGCCGAGCCAATCACGCTCTTGCCCCTGATCTTACCGCTCATCTGGCTCGGCATCACCGTCATTTCACTCACCGTCCTGCTCATTTTGAAAAAACGGATATGGCTTACCGTCCCCCTTGCCGCTTTTTCGGCATTTTTAGTGTCGATCAGTCAAACCCTCGTATGGCAGACAGTCACCTTCATTGCCGTCTTTCTTCTTGCCTTCTCGCTTGTCCTTTTTCTCAAAAAGAAAAAAGAAAAAAAGACATCCGATATAAACTGACTTGAAAACGCTCTCTGAAAGTCACTGCCGTTATCACGATGCGCGATAACAGAAACGCGAGGAACACGTGTTATTCAATTCTCTTGAATTTTTGATCTTTCTGCCGATTACCTTTGCCGTATATTGGCTAACGCCTCCAAAATGGCGCTATCTGCCTCTGCTTGCCGCCTCCTATTACTTCTATATGTATTGGAATCCGCGGCTCGTCTTTCTGATTACCTTCACGACGGTTGTATCCTACCTTGCAGGCATTTTGCTCGAAAAAGCGGACAAGCAACGGCATTTGCGTCGGCTGATCCTTGCCGTAACGCTTATAAGCTGCCTTTCGGTACTGCTCTTTTTCAAATACTTCAACTTCTTTTATACCGCCGTATACGACGTCATCGAGGCGTTTGGCGGAAACGGACCGCGCGGCTATTACACCATTCTCTTACCTGTCGGCATTTCCTTTTACACCTTCCAGACAGCCTCCTACGTCATCGACGTATACCGGAAAACCGAACCTGCCGAAAAGCACTTTGGCTACTTTGCGCTCTTTGTCGTCTTCTTCCCTCAGCTTGTCGCAGGCCCGATTGAACGTCCCGGCAACCTGCTGCCGCAGCTGAAGACAGTAAAAAGCGTCAGAACCCTCGATTACTCTGCCGCCTTTCGCTATATGCTGCTCGGTTTTTTCAAAAAAATTGCCGTTGCCGATGCAGTGGGCCTTCTCGTCAACGCCGTCTATACCGCCCCCGCAAACGCAGGCGGTCTTTCCTCTCTCGTTGCCACCCTTTTATTCGCCGTACAGATCTTGTGCGACTTTTCGGGATACAGCGACATCGCCGTCGGTACGGCAAAGCTGTTCGGCGTGAATTTGGTTGAAAACTTCAATCGCCCCTACTCTGCGCAGTCGATCAAAGAGTTCTGGAATCGCTGGCATCTTTCACTCTCACAGTGGCTGCGGGATTACCTCTATTTTCCCCTCGGCGGCTCGCGCTGTCACCCCATACGCCGCGCGCTCAATATTCTCATTGTCTTCTTCGTATCAGGACTCTGGCACGGCGCAAGCTATAATTTCATCATCTGGGGACTTTTGCACGGCATCTTTCAGGTGATCGGCATTTTCACTCTGCCCTGCCGCAACCGCCTGATCAAACGGCTCGGTATGACCGAAGAAACGCCTCTCGTCGTCGTGTGGCGTAAAAGCGCGACCTTCTTGCTCGTTTTGTTTGCATGGGTATTTTTCCGCGCCGCCACACCCCGGGATGCGTTTACCGTCTTCACTGCCATCTTCACCAAATGGTCGCTATCCGCCGCCTTTTTCAAAGAAGAGCTCGCTCTCGTCAGACTGACGCTTCCGATGGCGCTTTACTTAGTCGTTGCGCTCTTGCTTTTCCCTCTTGCCAACAGGCTTAAAAACACGGACAAGCTTCCCTTCACAGAAAACAAGCGCCTGCTTCTCTATATCGCGATGGCGCTTGCCACCGTCGGCGTGTGGATTATGCTCGCATCGCAAAACATCGCAAGCTCCTTTATCTATTTCCAATTCTGAGATAAAATATGAAACGAAGACTCATCAAATTTCTGATCTTTTCGCTCGGGGTACTCCTCCCCTTGACTCTGATACTCATCCTCGCCGAAGCACTCCCCAATCCCTATGCCGAAACCTACCTCGGCGCATTCCAAAACAAATACGACAATCTCTATAAAGCCGAAGGCAAAAAGCTCGTCTTCATCGGAGGCTCATCCCTCCCGTTCGGACTCGACTCCGCTCTGCTTGAAGATGACCTCGGCGGCGAATATACCGTTATCAACTACGGGCTTTACGCGACACTCGGCACGAAATTTATGCTCGACACCTCACTGGACGCCATCGGTGAGGGGGATATCGTCGTCATTGCCCCCGAGCTTTCCCTCCAGACCTACTCGCTCTATTTCAATCCCGAGGCGGTCCTTGAGGCAACCGACGGTTTTTCCCCGATGCTGTCGGGGGTAACGGCATCCGATAAACTCTCGCTTTTCTACCGCAATTTCGTCTTTGCCTTTGACAAGCTCGGCTATGCGCTCAGAGGCGAAACGCTCTCGCCGTCGGGCATATACGCGAAAAGCAGCTTGAATGCGCGCGGCGATATGGCGATATGGCGCGAGAATAACATAATGAACGGCGGCTATGATGCCAATATGACGGTAACGCTCGATGAAACGCTCCTGAACGACGAATTTATCAACTATATCAACGCCTACGTCGCCAATGCTTCCGCCCGCGGCGCAAGCATTTATTTCAGCTTTGCCCCCACCAACGTCGCCGCCCTGCGCACCTCGGAAAATGCCCGCGCAGAATTTGAAAATGCTCTTGCCGAAATGCTCGACTGCGAGCTTCTTTTGCCGATCGAAAAAGCCATCGTTGACAAACGCTACTGTTACGACACCAATTTTCATCTGAACTCGGCGGGGCAGACCTATTTCACCCGCGTTTTATCCTTAGCTTTAAAAGAAAAGCTCTCCTTGCCTCTTGAAACAGCAATCGAAATTCCCACACCACCCGCACTCCCCGACAATACGGTAATCGAAGTACCCACTAATCCCGATAAAATCCCCTTTGCCGAGTATACGGGCGATGGAAATATCGACTACGTCGATTACTTCCTCTATGAAAAAACAGGGGATACCTACAAGATCGTCGGTGTCAAGCCCGCGTATTACGGAATGACCGAGGTAATTCTGCCGTCGGTCTACGAAGGGAAAAACGTCACCGCGCTTGCCGGCGATGCCCTCTCGCTCTGCACCGATCTTGTCGCAGTCCATATCGGTAAAAGCTACAAAAGCCTGGAAGCCTTTGCCTTCAGGGGCTGTATTTCCCTTCGCGCGATTTATCTTTACGAAGAGGACGGAAGCCGTATACTGCCGCCGAGCGAAAATCTTTTGAGCGGAGCCTCCCATAGCGTGACGTTCTATATCCCCGAAAACAGCAACTATTCCACAGGCTACGTCTGGTCGTCCTACGAGGACAAAATGGCGTACTTTGCCCCTTACCGCGAGGTACAACCATGAAACGAAAGCATCTTTCTCTCTTTGCCATAATTCTCGTCGCCCTTCTGATGCTCGCCTCCTGCGATTTCGTGAAATTTACCTACTACGAAACGGAAAACGAAACTCTGAAAACGCACCGCGAAACACTTCTGGCGCGTTTGTACAGCGATTTTAACGCCGATTACTATGCTGACGAGAATAAAATCCAATTTGAAATTCTCTTTCAGGACGCCATCAACGAGCTGAATGAGTGCGAGAGCGTCGAAGCGCTCGATACCGCCTTTGAAACACATTGCAAGCGCATCGAAGCAATCCCGCGCAGTCTTGCCGCTATGATTGAGACGATAAGCGAGAATATCGGAAGCTATGCATCCCCCGACGATTACCGCGAAGCCGAACGGCTCACCTTGACTTCCCTCGTTACACTCTACCGAGAAAAACTCCTCGGCTGTCAAAGCACCGACGAGGCGGAAAGCATTTTCAGGACCTTCAAAATTGAAGTCTACGCCCTCAAAACCGCGCTTGCCTATTACCAAGAAGAACTTGACAAAATGAAAGCGGATTATACAGACTCCCTTTCCTGCTATCTCGATTACGCCGATTACCGCGAAAACGAGCAAAGCGAGATCACCGCTGCCGTCGGGCGTTTCAAGGAAGAATGCCAAACGGTGAACGAAAAGGAATCACTCACCTCCCTCTATCACACCTACGAAAACGTCCTTCTTTCCATTCCAACGGCGAAGGCGCTTTACGCAACAGAACAAGCCGCCCTCGCGAACGAGCTTCTTATCACGGCAAAACAGGCAATATCGCTCTATAATCTCACACCGACGCTTGACGACGATACCCTGAAAAACACGCTCATAAACGCCGAAAGCAAGGAAGCGGCAAGATACTGCCTTGCCGAATACCTGATCTCACTTGCCGAAAATAACGTCAACGCTCTGCCTCTCGTCAAGGAAATGGCAAAAACCGCCCTTGAAAACGCATACGTCGAAAAAGACTACCGCGAAAACGAGCAAGCCGATATGAAAACCCTCGTTGAAGCTGCGGTAAAAAAAGTCAATGACGAAAAAACCGCAAAAAACATTGTCGCAATTCTTGCCGAAACCAAAGCGACGCTTTTAGCCTTCAAAACCAACGACGTTCTCTGGCAAGAAGAAGACGAAGCCTTTTCAGAGGCTCTCAGCGCACGCTACCAAAACGACGTACTGACACCGCCCGAAAGCCTTACCGCCGCAAGCTCATACCGTGAGCTTGCCGCCATCATTGACTACTACGCCTTTTATCAGCTTGACTACGAAAGCTTCCTGCGCCCCACCTTCCGCGTGAAAATCGGATACCCACACAAGGATGCACAATACGAGATCAACGAGGTCTATTGGTACTGTGAGCTAATCCGCTCGGCAGTCGGCATCACGGGCTATTTTGAAGAAGACGGCAACCATCTCGTCATTACGCTGAAGCCGTATGCGCTCGCTACTGTGACAAACGTCAGCTCCATGAAGCCCGTCGATCGCAACGAATCGCTCGTCCTGCTGAATCCCGATAAAACCTACGTCAAACGCAGCGAAGATTTCAATGATTTCGCCTATCGCCAAAACGAAAAAACGCTGTCAGGCATCTGGAATACCCAGCAGCTCTGGTATGCCCTGGAGTCAGGCTATCTGCCGATCTGTGTCCCCGATTCCCCCGCCGCCAAAACGCTTGCCCGCGCCGAGGATATTTTGCGGGAAATCGTATCCGACTCAATGACGGTTGAGGAAAAGGCATTTGCCATCTTCTCGTGGTTTTCCCAAAACGTGACCTACGACCTGCAATATCTGCCCTTTCTCTATCCCGAGGACCGCGAGCATTATCCCGACTCACTTGCCGCAACGCTCGCCTCCTTTCATGCCGAGGGCGCGCTCTTCGATAACTACGCCGTCTGCTGCGGCTTTGCCAAAGCCTACCTCATAATGCTTCGTATTGAAGGCATTGAGGCATACCGTCTGCTTTTGCACCGTTATACCGACAACGCCATCGACAACCTCGGCAACGAGGGCTACGGCTCGCACGCCATCGTCGCCATCCGCGGCTCTGACGGACTTTTCTATTACAGTGACGTCGAGCAGTGCTACGTTTATAACAACAACAAATGCCCGAAATTCCATCAATTTTTGCAGATCCGCAAGCATCAGACTCCTTATGAAAACGCCTATATCCTCTATTACAATGATCTGCCCTACGCCGAAAAGCTTCCCGATACCATGCTCGAAGACTTGACGTATCAAGGATATTCAATCCATATTACCGACAGAGAAACCCTGTCCGTGATACTCGATGCCTTTGCAGAAGAACCCGGCAAGGTGTGTTTGTCTCTTTTCAGCTCGGACAGTACCCCCTTCTCACTGGAGGAAATCATCAAAGAAGACGGACGTTTTCAATATAACACCTACTGCTACAACGGCTTTAACGAGTACATACTCTACGTCAGATAACAAAATACCGACAACCCCTTCGTTTGCCTCTTTGGCAAACGAAGGGGTTGTTTTTACCCTGTTACAAGTGTTTTGAAGCTGTGAAAGCATTTCGTGTAAGAGGTTCAAAAAACTCCCCACACCGTTTATTCTTCCCCATTTTTCTCATAATCGCCCGACTTGACGGCAGCCTTTAGCTTTTTCAGGCGAATAAAGCCGAGAATGGCATCAACAACAGACAAAACTCCAACAAAAAAATCGAGCGCAATAATCCACCAATCGTCGCCGCTGACAATCTTTGCAATACCAAGCCCGATCCAGATCACCGAAATGACGACCCAGAAGATATTACTCACCAGCGTGAGACTGATCTGCTCCTTGATCGTCTGCGGTTTTCTTGTCGTTTTTTCTCTTTTTTCCTTCATAATACCATCTCCAAAATTGTACGGGAAGTAAAAAGTAAAAGTGAACCGTGAATCAGCTCGGTCAATTTTCGCCATGGGTGAAAATCTTCATTATTTTTTCACCTTTCACTATTACCTGCTCATACGGGCAATCTTTTATCGTATGCGCATCGCGTCCCCTTTTTCATATCTTTTCAATTCTATTTTCTTTGTAACAAAAAAATACCGAATTGTCAAGAGTTTTTTTAAAAAAACCTTTGAAATATCGCTTCCTTCGTGCTATACTATAAGAAAGATCACCCCAAAGGAGCGTTCTATGAAACATCTTCTCGTCATTGACGGCAACAGTATTCTGAACCGGCAGTTTTACGGCATCCGCCCTCTTTCTACCAAGGAAGGTATCTTCACCAACGCCGTATTCGGCTTCACCAAGGCGCTTCTTTCGGGAATTGACACCCTTGAACCGACCTACGTCGCCGTCGCCTTTGACCTGAAAGAAAAAACGTTCCGTCACAAAACCTACGAGGCGTACAAGGCAGGCAGACACAAAATGCCCGACGAGCTTGCTATGCAATTCCCTTATGCCAAGGAAATGATCGAAGCACTCGGATGTCACGTACTCTCGCTCGCAGGTTACGAGGCGGACGATATTCTCGGCACACTTTCCCGTATGACCGACAGCGATACCCACGCCTATCTCTTAACGGGCGACCGCGACGCTTTACAGCTCATAAACGACAACACCACCGTCTTACTCTGCGGCAACAAAGAAATCACCCACTACACTCCCGACGTATTTTTCGATAAATACGGTGTCACGCCTGCGCAGTTCATCGACGTAAAAGCGCTGATGGGCGATTCCTCCGACAACATCCCCGGTGTACCGGGCGTTGGCGAAAAAACCGCTCTCAAAATGCTTGCCGAAGCGGGCTCGCTCGATGCCGTTTACGAAAATCTTTCGGCTTATGCCAAAACCCCTTCTCTCTTTCGTAAAATGAGCGAGGGCAAGGACTCGGCATATCTTTCAAAATATCTTGCCACCATCGACCTTGCCGTGCCGCTCGGTATCACACTCGACGATCTTCGCCGTAAACCGCTCGACAAAGAAGCGCTCCGCCGCCTCTTTACCAAGCTCGAATTTACGGCATTTCACAAATTGCTTGATGAGGAAGACGAAAACAACGCGGCAAATACCCTCTCGGATGCTGAAATCCTCACGATGCCCGCGCTTTTGCAAAAGAGCTTGCGTTCTCCCTACGCAGTCGTACCGACCGAAAACGGTATTTATCTTGCCGACTCGCGGGAAAGTGAGTCAGGCATTCTTCTTAAAGACGCGACGGTAGACGATCTTCCCACGGTCTTAACCCTCCTCGGCGGAGAAGCCGTCGTACACGATGCCAAGGCGCTCTATAACGCACTCCATACCGACGCCCTTCCCATCGCCTTTGACACACTGCTTGCCGCCTACACCCTGAACGCCTCGGGAAGCCTTGATACCGAAAAACTGTCGCTTGCTTATCTCAAAGAAGAATACGCCAAAAACAATCCCGCCGTCAGCCTTTACCGACTCTATGAAGCGCTTTCTTCTCAGCTTGCGACCGAAGGCACGTATTCCTTATATGAAACGGTGGAATTTCCCCTCGCATCCCTTCTCTACCGTATGGAAACCGTCGGATTTCTCGTCGATCGCAAAATGCTCGCAGACTTTTCCGAAACACTTGACCAAGCTGCCGAGGGATATATGCAGGAAATATATGCGCTTGCAGGCAAGAGCTTCAATATCAACTCCCCTAAGCAACTCGGCGAGGTACTGTTTGAAACCCTGAAGCTTCCCGTCTTTAAGAAGACGAAAAGCGGCTATTCCACCAACGCTGAAGTGCTTGACAAGCTCCGCCCCTACCATCCCATCATTAACTACATCACCGAATACCGTCAGGCAGTCAAATTCAAATCGACCTATGCCGATGCCCTTTTAAAACTTGCTGACGAAAACGGACGGGTACACACTTCTTTCCACCAGACTGTCACCGCCACGGGCAGACTTTCCTCCTCAGACCCGAATTTACAGAACATTCCCGTCAGAACCGAGCTGGGCAGAGAATTTCGCCGCGCCTTTTCGGCAAAAGAGGGACATGTTCTCATTGATGCCGACTACTCGCAGATCGAGCTTCGACTCGTCGCCGCCCTATCCAAAGATGAAAAAATGATCGCCGCCTTCAAAAGCGGCGCCGATATTCACGCCATCACTGCCTCCGAAGTATTCGACGTACCGCTTGAAAACGTCACGCCTGAGCTTCGCAAACGCGCGAAAGCCGTAAATTTTGGTATCGTTTACGGCATCGGCGGCTATTCGCTGTCGGGCGACATCGGCGTATCGGTCAAAGAAGCCTCCGACTATATCAAAAAATACAAGGAAACCTATAAAGGCGTTGATGACTATCTGCAAGGACTCATTGAAACGGCAAGAAAAAACGGATTTGTCAAAACGCTCTATCACCGCCGCCGCTATATTCCCGAACTGACGGCGCAAAAAGCAGTTACACGCGCCTTTGGTGAGCGTGTCGCCATGAATTCCCCGATTCAGGGCACAGCGGCTGACATCATCAAAATCGCCATGCTCCGCGTGGAAAAAGCGCTGAGAGAGGGCAATTTTGCAGCAAGACTCATCTTACAGGTACACGACGAGCTGATCATTGAAGCGCCCGAGAAGGAGGCTGATGCCGTTTCATCCCTTCTCAAACGCGAAATGGAGGCTGCCGCCTCCCTCGCTGTCGCACTGACCGCCGAAGTATCGCGCGGAAAAACATGGTATGACTGCAAATAAACGCAGAAAAAGTAAAACCAAAACGAAAGTTTCCTTAACGGATAATTTCCGCGCCGAACCAAGCGCAATCATCGGCTTGATCCGGACAAATACAGATATGAGCCGAATCCAAACCCTCATCACAAACAAAAAGAGCAAACACACAAGATTCAAAATCCTGTATGTGTTTGCTCTTTTTTGTGTTCATGAAGTTTTTACTGACGAAAAAACGAAGTTATACCGGACAACCTTGGTTTCAGCGCGTTCTCTGTTAAGGATAATATACTGAATTTCCTGCCTGTTATCTTTATTTCGTCTTAACAAAGGTCATCTCGTTAATCCATACCGTACCGGAATTAGCCATGCTCGTTTGATAAATACGGACCTCGATATAGCGCGCCGACTGCGTACCGACATCAACCGTTACCACGTCTGCCGCTTTGCTTTTCTGATAGTCAATACTCGTAAAGTTTTTGCCGTCATCTGAGATGAGAATTTCCCACGTATACGTATTCGCGCTATCGGGCTTCGTGATACCCGCATTCACCATCGCATAGGTATCGAAAGTCCTGATCTCGCCAAGATCAATCACAAAGCCGTGTGAAAGATTCATCAGCAGATACTCAGCGCTGCACTCACTGCTCATTGCACGCCAACAGGTGTCGAGCTTACCGTCAAAGAGCGCCTCAATACCCTCATTTTCAGAATGCTTGCCCGAATATTGTACGACCGTTGCGCCGGATGCGATATTGTCACCCTTGGGCAGTACAACGGTATCCGCCGTAACGTCTGTCTGAAGCAGAGCCTCATTGGTAACGTCGCCGGGAACGGCGGGCTTGTAAACGGGATAATCAGGATTTTCAACGCCGGGGATATTTTCGGAAAGCCAATTGTCCTGATAATCCGAGAACCCGGTGAATACCCACGCACCCGACTTCATATCCGCAACAAAGTCCTCATAAATTTCGGGGAAATTGGCGTACTTACCGCCGGTTGCTTCCCTGATGGTCTGATTGAAGGGAATATCGGGGTCGTAGGGGTTATCGTAAAGAAGCTTATTCGAGTTTTTAATCAGCCAATACAGGGAATCAATTACACCGCGCTCACCGTCGTCAACCTTACCGTTGCCATTCTTATCTATCGTCGGATAGTGCCAATCAACGTAGGCGAAGAATACGCCGCAGTTACCGTAGCCTGCCCAATTGAAGTAATAATTATGCTCGGGCGTCAGCTTTTCAAGGTCAACCGCCTCAGGAAGCGTACCCCAATGATAGTAACGGAGACCTGCGTAAGAAGCCATCTGCTCGGTAAACCAAGCCTCCCATTCCTCATCGCCGTCAACCTCCTCGCCCTTGTAATCAATCACGCCATCTCCGTTCAGATCATAGCGCGTGTCTTCGCCGTAATTCAGCTTGCCGGCAAACTGCTGCGCTGAGTGACCAAGCTCGTGAGAAAGAAAACCGATTTCGTTGAACTCATGCGTATCCGATTCGTTAACCCAACCAAGACCGATACCAATTCTGTTATCTGATGCCCATGCAACGCCATCGGTGTCTTCAATATATACCGTAATCGCGGTAGGCTCGTCACCCTTCACCGCAAAACGCGCAAGAATTTGCGGATAGCAAGCATAGAATTCATAAATGATCTTATCAAGATAATCCGGGTCCTTGACTTTTTCCCAACAGCCTTCAAGCCAGAGCTGACAGATATTCGTTGCATAGTCGCCCTGTACCGTTTCGATCGGCATCGAAGCTACAACCGAGCTGCCCATATAAATATTCAGATAATACGTCTTACCTGCCGTGTGCGGTACAGTAAATTTCGCAAGTCCGATACAGGAACTGTTTGCCTGCTGCTCAACGGGAATTTGCGTTTCCTTATAAATCGCGCTTGACAGCTTACCGTCCTCGACAGCCGTAATCCCTACCGTAAAGCTTGCGGGAATGTTTGAATAGAAATCGAACATAATGTACGAGCCCGCTTTTGCCGTAATAGATTCATACTTCAAAACAACCTGAACGTCAACCGTCTTTACGGTAATTTCATTTTTGCCGGTCTCAGTATTTTTAACCACTTTTGCGGCAACGGCATCCATCTTGATAACGTCCGTATAGCTCATTTCCACTCTCGTGCCGTCTTCCTTCAACCAATACCATACACGGGATGACGAATACTGCGAAAGCACCTTATTCGCAACGTCTTTTGCCGCGCCGAAGAACTCATATTCCTTCGCCATATCACCAATATCCGAGCCGCCGGCAAGTACATCGGCATAAGTCGCGTTGATTATACCTGTATAATCCTTGTTGGTTTCAAGCTCGCCGTTATCTTGGGGCGCAGCGGTTGTTACCGTTGACGTCGTACTGCCCTCAACATTTTCACCGCAAGCAACGAATGCCACGATAAGTGCGATTAACGAAAAAATGATCAAAAGCTTTTTCATAAGCAATCCTCTTTTTATGAATTTGAATTATACGTTAACCTCATTTTAGCACACTCAATACCAAAACACAAGACTTTTTTACAAAATTAACGGTTTTTTTAAAAATTTTCACGAAAAAAGCTTTCTTCACAAAGGAAGAAAGCTTTAAAACTATTTATACAATCACTCCGCCAAACAAAACGGTGCCGTTTTCATAAAAGACCGCCGACTGACCGGGCGCAGGATTGCGCTCGGGGGTATCAAAAAACACCCTTGCGCGCTCACCTTCAAAACGAACACGGCATTTCACGGGCTTGGCGGCGTAGCGAATCTTGACCTCAGCCTGAATTTCGCCCTCACAACGCGGCGGCAGTATGCCGAAAACCAGATTATCAACTGTGATCTCACTTTTTTTCGTACCCTTTTCATCCGAAAGTATCACCGTCTTTTGCAAGGCGTTGATCGCCGTTACGAAAGCAGGATACCCAAGCGCAATACCAAGATGCTTACGCTGTCCTACCGTATAATGCACGATTCCGCGGTGCTTGCCGAGAATTTTTCCGGAAGAATCTATAAAATCTCCCCCGTCAAACGCCCTTTTCAGAAGGTCAAACGATTTCTCGTCGGCATACCGCTCAAGAAATCCCGCATAATCGCCGTCGGGAATAAAGCAGATGTCCTGCGATTCTTTCTTTTGGGCAGCGGACAGCGATGCGGCGGCGGCTTTATCGCGCACCTCATTTTTGTCGCATTCGGCAAGAGGAGTCAGAAAACAGGAAAGAACCTCCTGCGAAAGTCCCCAAAGCATATAGCTCTGATCTTTTTTAACATCCCTCGCCATTGCGGCGGCATAGCGACCGTCTTTTGAAACAACACGCGCATAATGCCCTGTCGCAAAATAGTCAAACCCGCGTTTTTTCGCTTCTTCATAAAGAGCTTGCATTTTCACGAAGCGATTGCAGACAACGCAGGGATTGGGCGTTCTGCCAAGCGCGTATTCACGCGCAAAATCGTTTATCACGTACTCCTCAAAGCGTTCGGCAACGTCGATCACGAGAAGCTCGATGCCCACCTCCTCGGCGGCAAGCCTCGCTCCCGCAAGATCAGTATGCTCGGAAAAGCGAAGGACGGCCCCCACTACCTCATAGCCCTTTTCCAAAAGGAGTCGGGCAGTATAGGTAGAATCGAGACCGCCACTCATTCCCAAAAGAACGCGAGTCTTCGGGGTAGCCATCAATCGTTGTGCGACGAGCAGGTGCTGCAATGATCACAGCATCCGTCGCATACGACAGCCTCTGCGGGCACTTCCTCGCCGCGTCTCTTATAATAATCGGCAATTGCGCTCTTGACCGCTTCTTCCGCAAGCACCGAGCAATGTACCTTTATGGGCGGCAGACCGTCCAGCGCCTCAACGACCGCCTTGTTGGTAAGCGAAAGTGCCTCGGCAATGCTCTTGCCCTTGATCATTTCGGTTGCCATCGAGGAAGTCGCGATCGCCGCGCCGCAACCGAAGGTCTTGAACTTAACGTCGGTAATGATACCGTTATCGTCAATCTTCAGATAAATTCTCATAATATCGCCGCATTTCGCGTTACCAACCTCACCGACACCGTTTGCATCGGCAATTTCACCGACGTTACGGGGATTGGTGAAGTGATCAATTACTTTTTCACTATACATAAAAACATCCCTCTCTTATTCTTTAATTCTCGCCATCGTGCTGTTGTATAAAGGACTCATATCCCGCAGTCTTTGTACGATTTTCGGCAAAGTATCAATAATATAATCAATATCTTCTTCGGTATTCTCGTGCGAAAGCGAGAAGCGGAGCGAACCGTGCGCATGCTCGACCGGAACACCGATCGAAAGCAATACGTGCGAAGGCTCAAGCGACGCCGAATTGCAGGCAGAGCCGGTCGAAGCACAAATGCCGGAGGCATCGAGCCACATCAAAAGGCTTTCGCCCTCCACACATTCAAACGTCATATTCAGATTTCCCGCAAGACGCTGTTTGACGTCACCGTTGACACGTGAATAGGGAATCTTGTCAAGAAGCGTGTTCATCAGTCTGTCGCGCATTTTGCGAACGCGCTCCATACCGTCAAGCCGTTCGGTCGCAATTTCAAGTGCCTTGGCAAGCGCTACGCAATAAGCGACGTTTTCCGTGCCGCCGCGACGGCCTCTTTCCTGCCCGCCGCCGTCGATCAGCGTGCGTACCCGCGTGCCTGTGCGGATATAAAGAACGCCAATCCCCTTGGGAGCGTGTATCTTGTGTCCCGACAAAGCAAGCATATCCACACCAAGCTCTTTAACGTTAACGGGGATATTGCCAATAGCTTGTACGGCATCGGTAAACACCGTAACGCCGTGCGCTCTGCCAATCGCCGCAATTTCCTTAATCGGCTGAATCGTACCAATCTCATTGTTCGCCATCATAATAGCAATCAGCGTGGTATCGGGGCGGATCGCCTTTTCTACGTCGGCAGGATCGATCACGCCGTTTGCATTCACGTCAACGTAAGTAACCTCAAAGCCATCGCGTTCAAGCGACTCCAACGCATGAAGCACGGCGTGATGCTCAAATTTTGAAGAAATGATATGGCGACCCTTAGCCACATTCGACCAGGCAGCGCCCTTGATACCCCAGTTATCCGCCTCACTGCCCGAAGCCGTAAAGAAAATCTCATTCGTCTTCGCACCAAGAAGGGCGGCGATCGTAGCGCGAGCCTCGGCAAGCGGTGCTGCCGCCTCTGCGCCTTTAGTATAAGCACTCGAAGGATTACCGTATATATCATTTAAAAACGGAAGGATAACTTCGCGAACCTCAGGAAGCACCTTCGTGGTTGCCGCATTATCGGCATATACAAATCGTTTCACTGCAATCTATCCTCTCTTTACATTCATCTATCATCGTAACGACAAAATTTCTCATATAATTCCAACCATTATATTGTATACTACATACTAAAAAAATGCAAGGGGATTTTCTGAATTTCCGTAAAAAAATGTCATCTTAGCTATTTTTCTCTATTTCAGATTGATCTCAATACCCCGTCGGTATGTATGCTCCACAGCTCCCTGCAAATAGGCATCGGTGAACGGCGTGTTTTTCGCTCTGCCGCAAAAATACTCCTGTCCGATATAAACGGCACGGTCAAGCGACAGAATATTGAAATTCGGCATATCCCCCACCTTCAGATCACACCCCGACGTCTCTGAAACACCAAGAGATGCCAGAATGCGGGAGGGCGCATATGACAAAAGCTCAATCAAACGAGAAGTGGTAATATAACCGCGTGACAAGAGCGCATCGACGGCGGCAGGAAGCGTAAGCTCAAGTCCAACCGCGCCAAAGGGCGCGTTCTCGAGCGTTACCCCCTCGTAATCCCGTGTTGCATGCGGCGTATGATGCGAGGCAATGGCATCAATCGTACCGTCGGCAATACCGTCAATCACCGCAAGTCTGTCACGCTCCTCACGAAGCGGCGGCATCAGCTTTGCCAAAGCGCCGCGATAGTACACCTCACTGTCATTAAAATAAAAGTATGCGGGCGAAGTATCGGCGGTAATCGGAAGTCCGAGCTTTTTCGCCTCGCGCACAAGCGCGATACTCTTTTCACAGGATACGCCCGAAATATGCAAACGGCAGGAAGCTTCCTCAGCGAGCATAATTCCCTCGGCAACGGCAAGCGACTCCGCGACGGGCGAAATGCCGCCCACCTTCAATCCCGCCGCAATGCTGCGGTTGACACTGCCGTTTCTGGCAAGCGATGCCACACGCGGATAGAGGACAAACGCCTTGTCAGCCGCCGCGCAAACGCGCATCGCTTCGAGCAAAATGGCGCGGTTGTCGGAATTTACAAAACGGTTGGTCAGAACAGTACCCGAATAACCGAGAAGCTCGTCAAGGGGCGCGAGTGTTCCGTCTGGCAAAAACGCCTGCGCCGTAAAAGAAATCATAACGTCGGAATGCGCGGGCAGAGCGCGCCAATAGGACAAAACGTCAACCGAAGAAAACTCCGCAGTCGGCTCAAAAAAAGCAAGAACTCTGTCGTAACCGCCATGCCGCGCCGCCGCAACCGTCTTTTCAATATTCTCTTTATACATCGCCCCCGGCTCTCTGAGACAAACCGAAAGGTCGGTAAAGCAGGGCGTAACGAGATTACCGCGCAAATTCAGCACCGTCACGGGCGCATCGAGCGACTGCTTCGGAATGCGCTTTTCGATCGCAACAAGCGTTGCCGATCGTCCGTCCCGAGCTTTTTTCAAAAGCAGATCAACGTCTTCAATTTTCCCTTTTTCCTCACGAAAAAGACGTGCGTTTTGTATCAACGTATATGACATAGACACTCCTTTTCTCTCTTTGTAAAATCAAATCGCAAGACAGTATCCCAGCCCGCGCAAAGACAGAATAAAACGTCTGTCAAAACGGTAATCAAGCTTTTTACGAAGCGATGCCACTGTGACCGACACGCTGTTGCCCCGCGCCGTGCGCACACGGCAAACAGCCTCACAGTCGGCAAGCGAAACCGCGCTTCCCCGATGCGAATACAAAAGAGAAAGCAGGCGATATTCGGCAGGTGTCAAAGGAATTTCCTCACCATCCACCAAAACCGATGCTTCGCCGAGCAGGAAAAGATCACCTGTTTCACGCTCTTTCGACGGCAATTCGGTATGACTGTCCACACCCAAACGCTCACGGCAGAGCGCAATCAACTCACTTTGCAAAAAAGGGCGGGTAAGATCGCTTTGTTCAAAAACATTGGAAGACACCGTAACGGCAGCCCGCACATCGCGCGGCAGATTCTCGCTGTCAAGATCAACGACGAGCAGTACAGCGCTCGCTACATCTCCTACCGCCAATTGATTTTCCGAAAACACACCCACCAAAAAATCGTAAAATCGCTTGTCCTTCGTCAGAATGCCAATCATACTGCGTTCCCTGTCGTAATGATCGCCTCGGCATTGCGTGTACCGTCGGCTCGGGTGGTATACAAATAATGCGTATTACCCTCTGATGCACGGTATACGGTCAATTCCTCATGAAGCCTTGCCTCGTGAATATATCCGATCACAAACGATTTCACAGTCAGGTTTTCGATATTCTCAATGAAATCGCAAAACATATCGGGATAATTGGTATTATTGATATGTCCGTTCAGATCAATATCGCTGTTATACACGCGACGCTTTCCCGCTTCTTCAAAAAGGAGTCCTTCCGGAAAACGGACGTGAGAGGGAATTTCAAGCGGATATTCTTCAAGCGACTCAACGCCAAGAACGGTATCGCGCACACGGCAAAGACGTCGGGTTTCAAGGTCTACGAGCGCCCAGAGTGAAACAAGTCTGCCTACGACCTCGCCATTCACCAAAAGCTCGCCGGAGCGATAAAAGGTCGCCGCCTTACCGCCGCTCGCCCAGGTACTTGCCACCACCGTTTCATGTTTATGAAGCGGACGGTCGAACGTCATCGAGGCGCGGCTGAGTATAAACGCCTTTTTCTGTTCATAGCGAAGCTCGTCCATCGTCGGATGCGTGGAATCAAGCTGTATATTGGCAGCCTCGTGCAGATATCGCAGTGCCGTTGATGGATAAAGATTCCCGTTTTTATCAGTATCGTGAGTATTTACAGTGAAAACCACTTCAAATTTTGCCATACTATCCTCCAAACCCAAACTTTTTTATAATTATTATACCTTGCAAGCCCTCCGAAATCAAGTGTTTTTTTGTAAAATTACACCCACATACCAAAAATACGGCTTGATACACCGTTTTTATGTATCAAGCCGTTTTTCTCTCTTTCTCTCACACACTCTCTCAATCTATTTCCGCTTTCAGCCGATCAGATTTCCTCCTTCGGTACGATAACCCGAAAGAGATGCTCCCGACAAACCAAACGAAATGGTAATCGCGTCATCCACGCGGCGCATCAGCTTCTCGTCAAGATGTCCCATCTTTTCCTTAAGCCGCCGTTTATCAAGCGTGCGGATCTGTTCAAGCAAAATGACAGAATCCTTCGCAAGTCCAAGCGCATCAACGTCTACCGTTTCGGAGCGAAGAACGTCAATGTGCGTCGGAAGCTTGTTTTTGCCAAGCTTCGAGGTGATCGCCGCCGCAATAACCGTCGGACTGTAACGATTGCCAATATCATTCTGAACGATCAGGACGGGACGAAGTCCTCCCTGCTCGCTTCCCACCACGGGACTCAGATCGGCATAAAATATATCTCCGCGTTTGATCGTCATTTCCGTCTTCCTTCTTTCATATACTGCAATTATTTTCTTTTCATTTATAGTCTTACCCTATCTAAAATAAAGTAATCATGGTAAAGCTTGGACACAGGGCTTTTTCTCGCCCCATTATCAGTATATGAAAAAAGCGCGCAGGACGACTCACCTGTGCAACCAATTTGCGCCGCACGCACACCAAATCGCGTCCTGCACGCAACCAACGGTTGCGCTTTGGCTGTGAATTTCTTAAAACGAATTTTCAGAAATCTTTTCGCGAACGATCAAAAGCTCCAAACGCAATACAGCGTCCGGAGCTTTTGATAACAAATCAATTAAAGAAGATGCTTATTGGCTTCCGTGCAGAAAATGGGATAGCCTGCCGCTTCGTGCGCCGCAAAAAGCTCATCGCACATTGCCACAATATCGTCGGGACAAAGCTGTCCGCCCGTATGGGGATCGAGCATTGCCGCCTGATAAACGTGTTCCATCTTACCGGTACGTGCCGCCTCAATGGTAAGCAGCTGGCAGTTGATATTGGTCATATTCATCGCCGCAAGCTGTACGGGAAGTCTGCCGACCTTCGTGGGATGAATGCCCATATTATCCACAAGACAAGGTACTTCAACGCAAGCCTCATAAGGCAGGTTTTCGATAAGACCGCGGTTCAGCACGTTACCGCCAATCTTATAAAATTTACCCGTTTCAAGCGATTCCATAATATAGGATGCATATTCATACGAGCGTTTATGGGTGACGTTACCGTTTGCCATGATCTCATCGCGCTGTTTTGCCCAGTTTGCAATCTGCTCAATACAGCGACGAGGATATTCGTCGAGCGGAATATTAAACTTTTCAATCAGATCCGGGCGGTCAGGCTTCAGATAAAAACAATTGTACTCCGCATTATGCTCACTCGATTCGGTGCAGTAATAGCCGAACTTATCAATATAATCAAAGCGGATCATATCGTGATGCTTCTCAGTCGCATTCTTCTCTTTCGCACGGCGGCGGATTTCGGGATACAGGTCGTTTCCATCCTTATCATAGATTTCAAGAAGCCAACCCATGTGGTTGATGCCCGCAATCAGCTCCTTGCGTCCCTCAAGCTTATCCTCCATACCGAGTTTTTTTAAAAGACGATCGGAACAGCTCTGCACCGAGTGACAAAGACCAATGGTCTTGACGTTGGTATAGCGCTGCATATAACCCGAAAGAATTGCCATCGGATTGGTATAATTAAGAAACCAAGCGTCAGGACAAACTTCTTCCATATCGTCGGCAAAGCCCTTCATAACCGCAACGGTACGAAGTCCACGAAAAATACCGCCGATACCAAGCGTATCGCCAATCGTCTGACGCAGACCAAATTTCTTGGGAATCTCAAAATCAATTACGGTACAAGGCTCATAGCCTCCCACTTGAATGGCGTTGACAACGTAATTAGCTCCGCGGAGCGCATTTTTTCTTTCGGGTATACCGAGATATTTCTTAACGGTCGCGCGCCCCTCGTTGATATTGCGGTTGAGCGCAGTAATCAAGAGATAGGACTCCTCAAGGCGCTGTGCGTCGATATCATAAAGTGCGATCTCAATATCGTGAAAACAATCAGTAAGCATCGTGTCGCCCAGCACGTTTTTCGCAAACACCGTACTGCCGGCACCCATAAAAGTAATTTTCGCCATAATCAAAACCTTTTCTTAAAACTATATTTGAAAAAAGCTTTAAAAAAGGGCTGTCCCAACCCAAAATTGAGACAGCCCCTTTTTCGTTTAGCATTAACCGGTGATACCGGAACGTTCAATACCCTGAATGAGATATCTCTGACAGAAGAGATAGACTGCAATCAAAGGCGCCATAACGAGAAGTGATGTGGTATTCTTAATTGCCGAAGAGAAGAGCGAGCCGCCCGCCTTCTTGGTTGCCGCATCAAGCGATGCGGGAATCTTAAAGATCTTCGGGAAGGTGTAGAAATCTACAGGCGAAGGGAAGAAAATCTGAACGTAGAAGTTATCCGTCCACTGCCATGAGAAAGCAAACAGGAATACCGTGATAAGCATCGGAATCGAAAGAGGCAGAATGATCTGGAAGAAGGTTCTGAAAATACCTGATCCGTCGATATACGCCGACTCCTCAAGCTCGTCAGGAATGTTCTTGAAAAACTGACGAAGCATAAAGATAAACAAACCATTCTTAAAGGCAAGTGAGGTCATCGAAAGAATAACCATCGGCCAATACGTGTTTGTCAGATTGAGAGGACTACCGCCAAGTAGCTTAACGATACCGACGTTCAGAACACCGATATCAAAACGCGCGAAGGAAAGCGTCATAATCGAACGAAGAACCTCGTGCGGTACGACCATCGTAAAGATTACGGCAAAGAACACAATATTATTGCCCTTGAACTTATACTTAGCAAGACCGTACGCCACAACACAGCAGGAGAACATCTGAATAAGTGCCGATACCAGCGATACACCGAGCGTTCTGACAAGCGCTTCCTTATAGCCGGTTTCATTGATGATCGCCTTATAGGTGTCTAAGGTGGGATTTCTGGAAATCAGACGCACCGTTACGTCTGCAAAATCATCAGCCGTCATAAACGAACCCGCGATTTTAGTGATGAAAGGATAAATGATAATGTAGGAAATACCGAGAAGAAGTACGATGCGGAAAATCAAAAATACAGCAGTTGTCAAGAACCGTAAGGAAAGATACTTAATTTTAAGTCTTTCCTTAAGGTCAGTTCTTTCAAAATCAACGCGAATTTTATTCTTACTTTCCTTCATAACCTTCGTGACATTCTGAGCTTCGTTTGTCATGTTAGGTCACCCGTCCTTTCTCTGATAGAAGATATACGCCGACATAACAGCCGCAACAATTGCAACAACCAGAACGATCAGGATAAAATAGATCCAAGCCATCGCCGTTGCTTCTGCAGTTCTCTCGGTCGTTTCCTGAATAATGTAGTTCATGATCGAGTTGTTTGCAGATGTGAAGGAGTCAATGATGGTGTATACCGCGTTAACCAGAATCATAGGCGAGATCATCGGGAAGGTGATCTTCCAGAAGGTTTCCCAACCGGTTGCACCGTCAATCGAACAGGACTCATAAATCGCAGGAGAGATCGACTGAAGACCGGCAAGAAAGATCAGGAGCTGTACGCCCGAGCGGTTAACAATGTTATAAATGTTGTTGATGATCGAAACGACGTATTCAACCAGACCGCCGCCGATCTTCATCGACGAGAAAAGCGCCGAAATATCGGTGGAGCTGATAAATTCAGAAGCAGAGCCGCCGCCCTGTGCTTGCTGTCCGGTGCTGACTTCGCCCTCCATGTTCGTAGTCACGTCAGAGGTCGAACGGTCGATCTGTGCGATAATACCGGTCGATACGATAACGGGAACGAAGAAAATAGCACGGAATACGGCACGGCCAATCATTTTCTGATTGAGAATAACCGCCATAAAGAGAGAAAAAATTATGATGGCAGGAATATCAATCAGCATCTGCGTCATACCGGAAACAAGTATCTGAACAAAGTTGGTGTCCTCAAAAAGAACAGCCTGATAGTTAGCAAGACCAACCGGCTTGATGGTATAATAACCTACAAGCTGCGTGCTGAGTCTGACGTCGTAGAAAGTGGATATGATCGACTGCGCGATCATGGGAACGTAGATGAAAACAAAGCCAATTACAAAAGGAAGTACAAAGATCCAGCCTGCACGCGCTTTTTTCTTATCAAGTGATACGATTTTCTTTTTCTTCTGCTTGGGCGCAGTGGCTCGGATCGCAGTTGCAGCAGTATTCATACAATCCCTCCTTTACTGTCCTACTACGGCAAATCCGTTAGCTGCTACCGGGTAGCTCTGTTCGCCAACGACAACCGTAGCGTCGTATGCACCGTAGTTCAAAACAAACGTCTTTGTCGTGCCATCTTTTCTCGTATATTCTACGAGTACAAGATTGCCGCCTGCAACAACTCTGTCAAGAGATGCGCAGTATTCGTCGTAAATATACTGAACGTAAGTGTCAACGCTCTTCGTATAGGTATCATTTTCAGCATCGTATACGAAGAAATATGCGTAGGTTTCTTCAAATATCTCATCAAAGGCCTTATCGTGAAGCTCCGCAAGATACTTACGGTCTTCATAAGCCTTTACTGCGGCAGCATACACTGCATCGAAATTCTCTTTTGCATCTGCCATAAGTGCATCAACTTCAGCCTGTTCCTTGGTGCCAAGAGAACGAATACCCTCAATAAAGCGGTGATCGGTAATGGTTGCCGTCTGGAGATCGGCAAGCTGAGCGTTAACGATCTTATAGGTTTCCACGATCTGATCAAAGCAAATCGAGTAGTCGATCGAATAATAATCGCTGTACGAAGAATCGTCCTTCAAAGTCGAGGTGTTCTGATAGGCAATGGTAAAGAAGGGAGCAGCGCCATTTTCGATCATTCTGAGGATCTCACGGTCAATGTCACTTGCCATACCGGTTGCCGTACCTGCGTAGTTGATATAACCGTGGAAGACCATACCCATAAAAGGAACGCTGTAAGATGCCATACCACGTCCCGACGATTCGAGCGACAGATTCAGAATGTGATCAGCATAAGGCAGTGCATAAGCATTACCGCCGTCAATCATAATGTTTCCATACTTCTCGGAAAGCTGCTTCAGAAGCTCTTCAGTATAGTATCTGCTATCTTCACGGTTGTACGCATCATCACTATCGAAGTCAGAGTTCAGGTCAGTGCCGAGCGAGCCTACCGAAAGACCGTTCACACCGAGCTTATCAATCTTCTTAGCAAATGCTTCATAAAGCTTCTGATATACCGATGCCGATACGGTAATCGAACCGACAGGAACCAGAGTCTGATAAGTTGCGCTGTATTGGCGCTTGGAAGCGTAACGGTCATCAATCGTTCTGGCTGCGTCGTCAAGCGAATCAAAGCCATCGAAAGCGCCGACACGTTCTACGTTAGCAAAGTCAAAGTCGGGGAAAATACTGAGGTTCTTATCGCTCGCCTGAGAGATTTCCTCACAGTACTTAACCATATCCGCATAATCGTCATTACCGCCGACAACAGCTTCAAACTTCATCGAGCTGGGCGCATAGGAATAAAGACCGCCTTTAGTGAAACCAACAAGACGGAAATTGACGTTGTCAACACCGTTGGCATCAAGCTGCTTATAGATTTCTTTCAGGTCGTCAAAGGTGGTGAGCGGAACGTCCATTACCATCGGGATCGTTGCAACGACCTTGGTTGCTGTCGTCATACCGAAAGCTTCAAGGTAGAGCGGAATATCGTCGTCCACATCCGTAAGCTCGGTAAGAGAAGCATTCTTGATCAGATAGTCACGGTATACCGCCGACATACCGACATAACTTGCCTCATATTGATAAGACTTGATCTGTCCGTTTTCAACGTAGGTAGCATCCGAAACCATCGTGTACTGAATACGGTAGGAACCGGTATATTTTCTATCCGATACAACCGTCCATTCTGCCGAGTCCGACGATACCGAAATGGCATCGGCAAGACGGTATTTATCGTAAGGACGGGGTACAACGGTCAGATATACCGAGTTATACTTATGAATACCGCCCGGATTAGAATCGCTCTGACAACCGTGGTTTGAAACGATCAGACAAAGTGATGCACCTTCGGTTACGATTGCCGTATAGCCCTGAGATACGACCGTTTCAATTTCTTCATATGCCACGCTATCGTAAATTTCTTTCACCTTAACGACGTTATCATAGCGCTCAATCTCAACTTCTTCTTCGGAATTTTCATCCTTGCTCTCACCGGAGGTTTCGCCTTCCGTATCCTCTGAGCCATCTTCGCCTTCAACGGACGTATCGGTACTGTCATCGGAAATAACAGCGTTGGGGTCTACGGGAACGCCGGTGTTATAATAGGCGGGCTTGCCGTTATACCAGAGCTGCTCCTTGATCTTGATAATGCCTTCCACACGGTCAGCTTCATCAACGGGATTGCCATCGGCATCAACGTAAACATATACATTCTGTCCCTTGTAGGTAATAGGATTTCCATTATCGTCAAGAGCCAGAGCCATAAGATAGTGCGAAACGTATTCAATGTAAGGAACTTCGCCTGCTTCAACGTATACGTTATAGTTGGAAAGCGGGTCTTCATCGTCGCCGATTTCGATCGTCTTGTTATAGACGGGCGAGTCCCATTGCTCGTCGCCGATACGGATAACGTCGCCCTCATCGTTCACCTTGAACTGCGCAAAGTAGTCTTCAAGTGTGGTGATCAGCTTACCGTCAGAATCAACAACGTCAAAAAGAATACGATCTTTTTCGGTGTAATACTGCGTTGCGCCGGTTTCGGTAAGATCCTCAACCGTAGTCCAGATATAACCGACCTTATTGTCAAGGTTATCGGTAACGGTAACGGTGTCTTCGATCGTGCCGAATACAGGAAGGCGCATGATCTTGTCACGACCGGTATAGAACTGATCGGACAGCTTGTGATAAGCATAGTCTGGACCGTAGATCTGACCGGTAATGGTGTATTGCGTTTTGCCGAGGTTTACAGTTTCTTCATTACGGATAATAGCGCCGCTACCGTCGGGAATGAAGGTATAACCGGTGTAATCATTCGAGGTGGCACCGAAATAAGGCAACACGCTGATTGATTCAAGACGGTAATTGTCCTCATCGTAACGGATAGAGTTTGCAGGAAGTCTTACCTCAAAACCGGTTTCGTTAAGCGTATATTCAAGCGCCAGACGGAAGATTGCAGGATTGGCATCCTTGCCCGCATAACCGGTTTCGTCAATATCATACTGAAGGTCTTCGTAAGTATAACTTGTATACTGCTTGATGAAAGTTTCAATCTTGTTCTTGGTGATCTCAGCCATCGGCTTTTCAGTGGTATCAATCAGCGCGTAAATCTTCATGAATTCCACTACGCCATCGCCATCGTAGTCTCTCATCTTGCTTTCAGCAGCAGTGCAAGGATAGTTCTTTGCATACAAGCTCTTCGTATCGTCAGAAAGACCTTCTTTATTGCGGTCAATCAGCTCGTAGTTCGAGGAGATTACCAGGTCAAACGTGTTCTGACGGAGCGTTTCCATCGTCAGCGTGGACGCAGGATTCTGTACAAGATAGTCGTCGTGGTCCTTTTGCGTCCAGCAGTTCAAAAGACCGGGCTCTGCAATCAGCTCATTGAAACGGTTGTATTCAACCCAGTACGGCAGAAGCTGTTTGGAGCTTTCTTTGCCGAGTGTGTACTCAATACGGATACCGTTACGGATATTCTTAACGGTAATCTGACGGTAGAGTGCCGAATCCTTGAAGCTTTCAAGCGTCTTGGAAGCGTTATCCGTGACGTTGCAATACTTCAGAATAATCTGATTCATCAACGACGACTTGGAAGCATCGGGAGCCGATGCAACGTCGTAAGGATTGGTCAAAAGAATTTGTTGGGTTTTATTGTTTTGCACGCCAACTTCACCGGTGTTGCTGTCAACGTAGATCGTATAATCACCAACGGTAATGCGGGACTGCATGGTTGCCAGCTTCTCTGCGCGGGTCGAATAAAGATTATCACCGGAAAGATAGAGCGAAATTCTTTCTTCATTCGACAAAAGATAGGCATCCGGATCGTTCGGAGCAAGCGCAAAAGAAGGAAGTAAGGAAAGCGAAGAAAGCGTTCCGAGCATGAAAACGAATAAAACAAGACAAGCCAGATAGCGAAGATTTTTACTAAAACGGGTTCTCATCGTATTACTCCTTTCATTACATTCGGAACTGAATCTCAGAAATGAGATTGGAAATAAAGGAAAGCATCTTAATTAACAAGTTCGAGAAAAGTGCGCAAAGGAACATGATAACAACCATACCGAGAATAGTACCAAGCGTCGTACCGATGTTCTTTGTCATGGAATAGTCGTGCGTGATCATCGTACCGAAGAAAAGAAGGAGTCCCAGCCATACGTAGCATACGCCAACAAGGAGCGAAACGAAGCCGGTTTCAGATTCGGTGACCGCGTGCGTCAACAGGGTGGATGCAGGAATCAGAAGAATGATAGGCGTCAGGGAGTAACAACAGGCAATGAAAACGTCCTTGAAACTGCCTTCACCTTCAAACAGCGTGGTGAGACACCAGTTTGCCGTAACAAACAAAAGAAGCGGAACGAGAAGACCTGCCAGCTGCATGAAAATGCTGGTATAGGAAACTCTCGGATTGTAAAGATAGGACTGACCGACAGCCTGATAAGCAAAGGAAACAACGGTAAGACCCAGAATGATCAGCGCCGCGCGAAGCGAACCGCGCTTTTCATGCTTCAGATCCCAGAATCCGTCAAAGGGATGGAAGATGACGTAAAAGGCGTAGAGAAGCTCCTCCTTCAATGTCTTCTTCGTGCCCGAAGTAGCTGCCTTACGGTTAACCTTATCGGCATAACGGAAGAACCACCAGATAGCAACGCAAAGCGCAACAGCCACAAGCGGAACTACCCAGATGTACTGCGAAAGCCAGTCTTTTCTCCACTGTGCGAACGCCGTGGAATAATCTGAGGTATTGTAAGCGATCTTATAGTATTCCATCGCCTTTTCCCACTGACCCATACGGTAAAAGCTCTTGGCAAGACCAATATAAGCAGCGTCGAAATTGTTATTCTTCTGAAGAATAAGCGTCCAGTCTTCTTCAGCAAGGTCATAAAGACGGTCGTTGTTATGCTTGATTGCCGTCAGAAGCAGATTACCGTAATCGGTCATCTGATATACGACAAAGGCATTTTTCACCGAGTCAAGAACGAGAATTTTCTCGTCCTGATATACGATACCGCATGCCGAGTTCAAATTACCGTACTGGTCACCCTTATCACCGAAAACGAAGAGAAGCTCACCGTTATCGTCATAAGTAAAGATCTTACCGCGGCGGGCGTCAACAAGCGACCAGATGCCTTCCGGACCAAGCGCAACGTCAACAATGGACGAAGGACGTGTCAGTTCGGGATCGTCATAGTTTCTCGCCGAAATATCAACTTCACCGGCGGGAGAGAAGAAGCCGTTACGCTTCAGAATGTCCGTACCCGCCGTATTCAGACGTCTGACAGGGGCATAATCGGAGCTGTCGCTCTTAATGGCAGCCATAAGATTGGAGTCATCAGCACTGTTCTGCGTAATATAAATGAAGTCTTTTTCGTCAATGGTAATATTGTTATACGCTTTCGATACGATGGCTTCGGAAGCAGCTCTCTGCTCTGCCGTCTGGAAACGACGCCAGAAAAGCTCCCATGCGCTTGCAGAAGCCTTCTGCGCGCCAACGTACTGCTCGAATTCTCCGTCTGCCGACATTACGATAATACCCTGAATACCCTCTTTGGAAACGACAAAAAGTCTGCCGGTAGAGTCTACGGCAAGAGCAATGGGGCTAAAGCCGACATCATCATCGAAAATATCCGAGCTGGGCTGACCGATAATGCGAACGTACTCGCCTTCACCGTCGAAAACAACGATACGGTTTTTCGCGGTATCCGCAACGTAAATATACTTCTGCGGGTGTAATGTACCGTCTTCGTCGGCTATAAGTCCCTCCCAGATAAACACGCCTTCCGGGGCTGCCAGCGAATCTGCGCCGCCGCCAAGGTCGTTTTTAAAGGTGGAAATCTCAAATTTGAATTTGTAATACTCGTTGAGAACAACAATACGGTTATTCTTAGGATCTGCGATATACACGTTACCGTCGTCATCAGTCTCAATGTCGGTAGGCGAGTTCAGAGACGTTTTCAAGCCCATGGTCGCCGAGTCAACAACCGTCTGCGTACGGTATGCATCGGGAGATGCCTGTGCTATACCTTCGATCGAATAGGTGTACGATGCCGCAAAGGAGGACAACGTACCCAGAACGACGATCAGAAAGGCAGTTATCGCAAGAAAACGTTTTAAATTGTGTTTCATAGGTATAACTCCTTTCTTTAGTCTTTCATACCCGAGGTAGCCATGGTTTCAAGAATCTTACTCTGCGAGATGATGAATACGAGAATCGGAACAATCATCATAACGACAGTCGAGGCCGCGCCTGCGCCCGCACGGACGATACCGCCCGAAAGAATCTGACCGATAGCATAGCTGAAGGTTTTAAGCTGTTCGGAATAAATGTAGATCGTTGAACCGGTATTCCATAGACCCTGGAAGGAATATACAATCAGGGTAAGCCATGCAGGCTTAACCATCGGCATTGCAATCTTCCAGAAGATGAAGAGCTCCTTCGCACCGTCAAGACGGGCAGATTCAAGCACTGCATCGGAAACCGAGGAATCCATAAACTGCTTCATCAGGTAAAGACCAAGCGTCGAACCCCACGCGGGAACGATGATTGCCCAAAGGGTATCAACCCAACCGAGAGCCGACATAATGATGAAGTTTGCGATTGAGCCTGCAACAGCATTAAACATCAGCGAAAGCTCAATGAGCTTGAACATCGGCTTCTTGCCGGGGAATACCATCTTCGAAAGAACGTATGCTGCCAGTGAAGAAAGCACGAGGTTACCGAATGTACCTGCCGCAGAAATGATTACCGTGTTAAAGAGGTAACGCGAGAAGGGTACCCAGGAGGTGTTCATCAGACGGAACAAGTCCTTGAAGTTTTTTAACGTCGGAGATGTAACGTAGAACTTCGGGGGGAATGCCCACAATTCATCAAGGGGCTTCAGTGCCTGAACGAACGTGTAATACATCGGCAGGAACATGAAGATGCCCATGATTGCTAAGAAGAAAAAGATACCTGCGTCGCCACCGGCGGAACGGTTTAAGACGACGGCATGTTTTCTGACACGTAATTTCTTTTCTTTTGCCATCTTACTGTCCCACCTTCGAAATTAATTTCTTAACCAGCATATTCGCACCGATCATCAGCATAAAGAGGATAGTTGCGATTGCGCAGGCATAACCGGTCTCAAAACGCGATCCGCCGTAGTCGCCAAGGTGATGCATAATCGTCCAGGCGCAGTAGTCAACCGAGGGATTGCCCGCAAGCGCGTCAACGATACCGCCGAAACCGAACGAACCGGTGATTGACATAATAGCACCGAACATCAGCTGAGGCTTCATGTAGGGGAGCGTAATATACCAAAGCTCTTGCCAACGGTTCTTAACGCCGTCAACCGCGCCGGCTTCGTAAAGCGAGCGGTCAACCGTCTGAAGACCTGCGATAAAGCTTAAGAATGCCGAGCCGAGCGAAGTCCAGAGCGCTACGATAATACAAAGCGGCATTACGTAGTTTGCATTCTGGAAGAACTGAATCGGCGTATCAATAAGACCGAGATTGATCAGGTTACCGTTAACCCAACCGTACGAGTCGCCCGAGAAGGCAACCTGCCAGATCATATAAACCGAACCCGAAATGTTCGGTGCGTAGAAAATAAGGGTAATAAGTGCGCGAAGCTTCGGAGGAAGCTCGTTGATAAACCATGCAACGAGGAAAGATACGATGTAGGATACGGGGCCTGTGATCGCTGCAAAGATCAAAGTATTCTGGACTGCCAGAATAAAAATATCGTCATCGAGAAAGAGGCGCGCGTAGTTGTCAAAGAAGATAAATACCGGCGCTTCGATCATATTAAAGGACGTAAAGCCAAGGAAAAGCGAAACGAATACGGGAATGATCGTAAACGTAAGGAAGATCAGATAATAGGGCGCAAGCATTACGTAGCTCAGCCAATTCACTCTCATTTCCTTAAGCGTCCACTGCAGTTTCGTCATTTCTTTTCGCGAAACCGCTTTTTTCTTCGGCGCTTTCTTTACGGCAACGTCTTGAGCTTTATTAGACACTTGAAAATCCTCTCCTTAATAATATTTGTTTTTTTCACTCCCGACGGGTATTCCCCGTCGGGAAGGAAAAAGGTTAATTGTCGGAGCTTTGCTGAGCCGAGAAGGAAATCTCGTAATAAGCCATACCGAATTCCTTACGCTTTCTCGTAAGCTCTTTATTGATTTCAATAATGTAGCTTTGGATTGAGTCAGCTGCATCTGCGTTCTTGTTATATACTGCCAGGAATGCAAAGTTAACGTAACGGCTGATAATGTAGCTTCCGGGATATTCGGGAATTGCCGCGAGATTTTCAAACTGCGCCTTCAGGTTATTCTTTTCGGTAGTCGTCCAAGGGAGCGATTCCAGAGCGATCTTATTTGCCGTCTGGTGTTTCGATACCGAACCGAGCAACGCGGTCAATTCGCTTGCATACTCAATCTGAGTTTCGGTCGAAACGTACCACTTCATAAATTCCCAGGCTGCCTTAGTCTTTTCGGGCGTTCTGTCATCATTCTTAACCATAATCATAGCCGATACGCTGGATACCGCATCGTTATTCTGGTAAGAAATATTACCGTCATCATCATAGATCACGTACGAAGGAAGCGGAACGAACTGCCACAGACCCTTAATTTCGGTTGCATATACGCTGAGCTGCGTATACGTGCCGTAGTCCATAATACCGATCGGAATCTCGCCGCTTCTGAAACGGTTAGAGAAGTCGTACGAAACGGGGAAACGGTACTGTTCAAAGAATTGGCAGAGATATTCAAATGCCTCAAGACCCAGATTAGAGTCAATTGCGATCTTTCTACCGTCATCGGCGTAAAGATCGCCGCCCATCTGATAGAGGAAGAGGTTAAGACCGCTGCCGGAGGTCGGGAATGCAACCTCCATCTTGTTTTTCTGAAGCGTAGGAACGATTGCCAGGAATTCCTGCCACGTGGTAGGAGCTTCTATGCCAAGATCAAGGAAGATGTCGGCACGATAGAAGAGCATTGAGAAGGACTGTGTTTCGGGAAGACCGTAAACACTTTCCTTATAATAATATTCCATGCCGTCAGACTCATCGGTATACAGAGCGGCGTTGTAACCCTTGCTTCTTGCAAGTGCGTATGCATACTGACCAAGCGTAACCTTATCGCCGCGTTTGCTGATATCTTCATCACATTCCTTGTTGTACGCAAGATATGCCTGATAATCGGCAGCGGTAAACTGATAAGCTGCCGCCCTTTCCTCAGCCGTAACGTCCTGCGACCAATAAAGCTCACGAAGAGTCAACGGAATGGTAGCAGCCTCGGAGAAGAGCGCGCTCGTCAATTCATCGTAGCCTTCCATTTCGTCGATCGGAACGACAGCCGAACGGATTGCCCAGTTAATAACGTCACTCGAGCTGTGTCCCATCGAAATATCAGGACCGACACCCGCAAGAATCGAGGGGATCAGCGAGCCGCCCGCAACAAGTTCGAGTACGACCGAATAACCCTCGGTCTTGGAGTTGTAACCGTTGGTAATCAGGTTACGGATGATCTGCGCCTGGTCACGGCCGAGTGTCGTCCAGACGGTGATCTTATTTTTTTCTTCTACGATCTCGGTTGCGCCGAGGGAGTCGTAGTTGTTCGTAAAGGATACGAAGAACATCGAAATTTCATACCAGAGAGCCTGGAAGAAGTTTTCAGTAGCTTTCGGGAAATCTTTTGCATCCGTCTCAGGACTCTGTACCTGAATGTAGTCGATCTGAAGCGGCTGGCTCATCGAGGTCTGCAGCCACGTACCCAGAGTACCGAGCTTTTCTTTCAGGTTACTGAGGTTCTTTGCGATATTGTCTTCGTGCGAGCCCATCTTTTCGAGAAGCATCGAAACGGTTTCAAGCGTCTTGGCGTGCGAACCTGCCGTACCGGTGATCTCAGTAAACATATCGGAAATGCTCTGAAGCTCCGCAGCCTGTACGAGCAGCTCGTCACAGTCATCGGGCATGATATCGTAGAAACCGTAGTCACGGTTGCTATCGGGGGTTGCGCCCGTGATACGAAGAATTTTGATGTAAATATTGTTTATCGTCGTCAGAGAATTGCTGACGCGGCGGAGGATCTCAGACATATTACCAAAGGAAGCCTCAAGCTCAATATCGTTAATACCTTCCTTAAGATAAATGCGATAGTTAACGGTAACGTCACCCGAGTTCAGACCGCTGACCTGCCAGTCATCAGAGTAGTTAAACTGAAGATGGTACGCCTCGTAAAAAGGAACTGTCGCAACGTCTTCGTCTGCAAGACGGACACGAAGCGTTCTCGACGAGAACGTACCTTCCAGAACACTCTGCTTGAAACGAAGTACGATGTTATAAAAACCGTCTTCGGGGACCTCAATCTGATAACGCACCCACTGACCGAGTGTCTGCCATTTTTCACCGCCGTCGCCGCCAAGCGTATTCATCAGAATATTTGCAGCGTCCTGCGGCATCGTGATAGCGCTCGTTCTGTCGTTGGTTGCGTATACCGTGTTTTCCGAGGTTGCATCAGGTCTTTCCGCCTGAATGCTGATCGGAGTACCGGTATAGTCTTTCACACCCTGCACTACGAGGGCATTGTAATATTCCTCATAAGTAGGAAGCGTCGTGGGAGCGGCAAGCTCAATCGACGAAACGAAGAACGCCTCGCGCTGAGCTTCAAGTTCAAGAGTGTTTTCGCCGCTCTTGAAATAAAATACGAGGGGAGTGGTAACGTAGCCGGTGGAGTCCATACAGTTGTAGATTCTCCACTCGGGAACCTGTACCTTATCCGCCTTGATCTCATTGCCGTAAATATCGGTATAGAACTTCGGAACCTGATTGCCGCTTTCATCCTCAACGTAAATCACGTTTCCGTTTTCGTCCTTGGCAAAGCTGTCAAGGTCGTCCTTCCAGACTTTCGTCAACGAAAGGAAACGCGCCTCATAGAAAGGCACTCTGCCATTGATGTAAAGCGAGCGCTCGATTGAGGTCGTCTTGGACACTTCACCCGTAGAACCGTCGTTTGCATAATACTCAAACACGATATTATACATGGCGTCGGAAGGAACGTTGATCTTCCAACCGACCGTACGCTCGTTGGGGAGATAAAGCGCCGTCTTGCCGTCCTTCACCTGAACAATAGCGATCTGACCGTCATACTGAATCGAATCCGTATCCTTAACGAATTTAGGGATCAGATTACCGTCGGGATCGTATACAGCCGCGCCATCGCTATTCGTAAGATGGCAAGGACAGCTCGTATCAATGTTGTCCTTGTCGCAAGCGCAGGTGTAGGCATCGGTAATGTCGTCCGCATACTGAAGAAGATCATCGCCCTCGATCTTGACAGAAGATGTAGCCGATCCAATCTTAGCATACTTTTCGAGGTATTCGGAATATTTAATAGCGCTCAGAAGATCGGTCAGCTGATCAACGGACGAGCTTGCGCTCGAGCCCGAAGACGAAGATGCGCTCGTGGAAAGCGCGCCGGGGCCGACCAGAACAAGAAGCGCCAAAAGTACCGAAAGAACTCTGGTAAATTTGCGATGTTTCATTTGCCTGTTTCCTCCTGAAAAATGGTTTCCGACGTATCGGAAGAACATATCCGTATGCCGCGTCTTTTCGGCAAAAGAGAAAAGAGCGGTAATTGCCGCGAAGGCAAGCGGATATGAGAGATACTCATAAAAGCCCGAACAAAGAGAAAAACTCCGAAACCCGCAAGGCACTGCAAGGGCTCGAAGAACTTTGGCAGCGCAACCAAATCAAAAACCGTCGTCGAGATGGTTCCCGTAGGCTTCTCCCGGTGGCGAAGGCTGAAAATCAGTCACGCAAAAGATCCTCCTGATCAGAAAAAAGCGATAGGCGAGAAGCCGCCGCCCCTTCCTGCGCCAATCGCTTTCGTCAAAACGATCGGTGAGGCTTGTGAAGTATGAGTTTTCGTTGTTTTTATCATATCATAATAAGGAATTTTTGTCAAGCGTAAAATCTTCGCTCACACCCGCCCGTCACGCCGCTTTTCCGAACTTTTCAGAGCTATTTCAAGCCCCGTTCACGCCATTTTGTCACACTATTCCGAGCGTTTCTTTTTTTGTCTGCGAAAATAATCTTAAAATAGTAATCAGAAATTACGCAAAATAACCAATATATACACAAAATAATCATTTTTTTTCACAAATATCTCTCGTATTTTGACGTCAAAGATTATGTGCGTAACTAATAATTACCAAACAACATAATCTTCGCCCCACAACGCCTCTTTTGGCGGCTATGTGCAATCTGCACAAATTTAACCCGTAATTTTCTACACCCTTACACAATACTCTCTTGGCGCGCAAGGCATGGAGGATCAGCAACTTCGTTTTTCACACGTATCCGTGCGTTTTTCAAAAAACGCACCAAAACCGTCAAAATCAGTCAAAAAGAACGCCTACTTTTATATAAATTTAAAAAAACGCAGCATTCTTTCCTGATATTGCTTCCATACACACAAAAACACCCTTCATTTCAAAGAAGGGTGTTTTTCGTTTCGTTATCCAACCGTTCACTTTGCCAGCTTCTCGCCTGTCAAAAAGCGAATGGAGCGCTCAACCGAATCCTTACTGTTTCCCCAAGGCTCATCCTCGTAGCGATAGTCGAACTTTTTACAAAAGTGTGATACGTCACCGCAAAGCTCGCCGAGATACGAATAGGTAGGACCCGAAAAATCCTCATAAAGCGCCGCAAATTTCTTTTTAGGAAGATTTCCGGCCGCCGCAAGAAGACTTCCGAAATGAGAAAGACAAAAATTTGACTGTTCCCTCACCTTTTTCACAAACTCAGAATCACTTTCCCACATATAAACAGCATTTGCCATCATCCGCTTCAGATTGGTATTTACCTTCCCGCAAACGTAGCAATCAGCATTCAGCTCAGAAAGACGCTTTGCCGCCTTTTCGGGAGTCGTGCCGAATACGCCCTTCTTGGTCAAAACGCTATACAGCGCATCCAGATGGCTTTCCAGCATCAGAGCGAGGGGCAGCCGCTTCTGACGGCGCACCATTTTGGCAAAACAATCAGGACAAAAGCCCTGCTCGTTAGTTTTAACGCGAATATCGGGCTCCATCATGGAAGCGCCGAGAATAAGATCCAGTTCATCTTCTTCAAGCTTCTTGGCAACCGTACAAAACGGACAAACGGCAACACCCGCCTCTTTTTGCGCAATGGCATCCTCAAAAGCCTCGTTGATCGGTATGGTATAAATCGTTTCCATAAAAACCTCGCTTAATTCTGCTTTCTGACACTGGTATACTCGTCATAATACTTATAATAAGGACAGGAGCGAAAATTCCCCGTTATAAACTGCAAATTTTCATCCTCGTCTAAATTCTGACGGCAAAGATAGCACTGATAATATTCATCATAATCATAAAACACACAGCTATCGCAATTTGTTTCGCGCCGCGCCTTCTTTTTGCTCTTTTCCATCGGTATCACCTCAATCCAACTTCATTATAGCACAGCGAAAAGCGTTTGTAAAGCCTTAATTTATCAGGGTGATTTATGAAGAAATTGTTAATTCCTTCACATCCTTCTTGAATACATTCATAAAATAAGATATAATATAATTGGATTATAAGGTAAAATTTTACTTTTTCATCCCAAGTTTTCCGTATATCCAAAAACAATATATACCAAAGGAGAGATTCCCATGACCCCTAATAAACACGTTCAAGCATGGATCGACGAAATGGCGGCGCTCACCTGCCCCGACGAGATCATTCTTATTGACGGCAGCGACGAACAGGCAGAGGCTCTGCGCGCCGAGGCTTGCTCCACCGGCGAAATGATCAAGCTCAACCAGGAAAAGCTTCCCGGTTGCTACCTCCACAGAACCGCAATCAACGACGTTGCCCGTGTTGAAGGCAGAACCTTTATCTGTACCTCAAAAAAAGAAGATGCGGGTAATATCAACAACTGGATGGCTCCCGCCGAAGCTTATGAAAAACTCGGCAAACTCTTTAAGAACTCGATGAAAGGCAGAAAAATGTACGTAATTCCCTACTCGATGGGTATTATCGGTTCTTCCTTCTCGAAGATCGGCTATGAGCTGACCGACTCGATCTACGTTGTACTCAATATGCTCATTATGACGCGTGTCGGCGTCGACGTTATTGCCGCTCACGGCGACTCTCCCGATTTCGTTAAGGGTCTGCACGCAAGAGCTGACATCGACGAAGAAAAGCGCTACATCGTTCACTTTCCCGAAGATAACACCATCTGGTCGGTAAATTCGGGCTACGGTGGAAACGTGCTGCTCTGCAAAAAGTTTTCTGTTCCTGTATACCAAATGACACTTGAGAAAATTGAA